>UQXU01000112.1 GCA_900545085.1 uncultured Eubacteriales bacterium | reverse complement strand
GTGGGGCCCTTATAGGGCCTGTTCAAACCACCGGTTCAACCGGTGGTTTTGATTTATGCGTCGGCTTGCTTTTGATTTGCAATAGAAGTATAATGTGAAAGACTAAATAATCGTGGAGTGACAAATGAAAAACAATTCCAATATAGTACTTATAGGCTTTATGGGCGCGGGGAAAAGCACAGTCGGAGCGGCGCTGGCAAAGTGTTTGAATAGAGAATGTGTAGAGACTGACGCACTCATAGAGCAATCTGAGGGCATGAGCATCTCTGAGATATTCGAGAAAAAGGGCGAGGGATACTTCCGCGAGTGCGAGACTAAGCTGGCAAAGGATATAGCAGATAGCGGAAGAGTGGTATCGTGCGGGGGAGGTATGCCTATGCGCAGTGAGAATGTGGAATACCTCAAACGAGGGGGAGTGATAGTTCTGCTCGATGCTGCTCCGGGAACTATACTCGAGCGTGTAAAAGACGATGACAACAGACCTTTGCTGAGAGGCAAGAAGAACGCCGAAGCGATCAAAGAACTTATGGACGCGCGTATGCCGAAATATATTGCCGCGGCGGATATTACTGTAAAAACGGATGGAAAAAGCGCAGAGGAAATCTGTTTTGAGATATTAGACAATCTGAGATTGCAAAAATGAATTTCTGGTTTTGAAAAATGCAAATACAGCATATGCTTAGTTTCATTAACGCAAGTCAAACCTGCGATATGGCTTTCATGTATTTTTTTATATGAGGCTCGGCTGACGCATAGCTATCTCCGTAAATAAACGGTTTGAAGATATTTAAATGGTTTTAATAACGCTTTTTTTCTCCGAAAAGGCTGCGAATAACGCGCAATTACAAAATTCATAAAAATCTCCTGTGAAGGAAATGCAAGCGCTTGCAAAGCATTAATTGCAGATTTAATTTTATTTTTTTTCATTTTTGACCGTTTGCCTATTGAAATTTTTTGTAAATTGTATTATATTAGTAGCAATGAATTTCGAGTTTAGAGACCTCGGAGTTATCTAGGAGGGAATATTTATGGAACTATCATCAGTCGCGTTAGGAATATCACCGTCAATGACACTCAAAATCGATGCACTCGCTAAAGAAATGAGAAGCGAAGGCGCAGATGTTATAGGATTCGGAGCGGGCGAGCCGGATTTTGATACTCCCCGCTATATTAAAGATGCTGCTATAGCGGCTATTAACGCAGGCAAGACTAAATATACCCCCGCAGCAGGCCTCCCAGAGTTGAGACAGGCGATTTGTGACAGATATGAGAGAAAATACGGATTAGTTTACAGTCCTGATCAAATCGCTGTTGCATCCGGTGCGAAGCATTCTCTGTTTAACATATTTCAAGTTATGCTCAACCGGAGTGAAGAGGTAATCATAATTGCACCCTATTGGCTTACATATCCCGAACAGGTTCGTATGGCGGATGGTGTGCCGGTAGTTGTAAATACTAAATTTGAAGACGGCTTCCAGCCCGATATAAAGGATATAGAAAACGCTATTACTCAGAGGACGCGCGCTATAATCGTAAACAGTCCGTCAAACCCCACGGGCTGTGTGTACAGCAAAGAGGTCCTCGAAGGAATAGCTCAGCTGGCAAAGAAGCACGATTTGTATATAATTTCTGACGAAATATACGATGAATTGGTATATGTGGACGGCATAAGCAGCATTGCTCAGATTCCCGGCATGAAGGAACGTACCATAGTCGTAAACGGACTGTCTAAGAGCCACGCGATGACAGGCTGGCGTTTGGGCTATGCCATAATGCCCAAAGATATGGCTAAAGTTATGACTGCTTATCAAAGTCAGTCTACATCCAGCCCCAGCACGATAACGCAGTATGCAGGAATTGCGGCTCTCAGTGACGTTGAAAATTCCGACAAATCTATAGCGGAAATGCTGAAGGTCTATGACCGCAGAGCTGAATTGATGACAAATATGATAAATGCCATTCCCGGCATATCTATGAACAGACCGGAAGGCGCCTTTTATGGATTTGTATGTATTAAGGGCGTTCTGGGAAAATACTATAAGGGAAGAAGGATTGACAACTCTCTCGATTTCTCAGAATGTTTGCTTCAGGCTAACAATGTCGCAGTAGTTCCGGGATGTGCGTTCGGTGTTATGGAATATATGCGTCTTTCGTTTGCAATTTCGGATGAGAACATTAAGCGTGGAATAGAGCGCATAGGCGAGTTTGTCGCTGAGCTGACGGACTGAGCGCCTGAGCTTTAAGGCAGAGTTTGAATTTAAAACAGGGATACGCTTATGCGGCGTATCCTTTTTTCTGTAAAATGATGACGCAGAGAAGCAATGTAAAAATGTATAATCGTTTGAATACGAATAAGATCGTGCAATTTTAAACAATCTGATTATGCAAAATTATATTGATATATGTGTGATTTTCTGTTATACTGTACTGAACATGCAGTTACAAGTTCTTATAGGCGCG
>UQXU01000111.1 GCA_900545085.1 uncultured Eubacteriales bacterium | reverse complement strand
TTATTCCCAAGCAGCTGGAGAAGAACGGGCTGACACCGTCTATTCTCAAAATTGAACCCAGCGCTGTACAGGAGATGATAACAGGCTATACGTCAGAGAGCGGAGTGCGTTCTCTCGAGAGAATGATAGGCGCGGTCTGCCGCAAGGCGGCAAGGAAATATCTGGGCGGTAAAAAGTCTATGATAGTGCGTGCGTCCAATCTTCACAACTATCTCGGAGTACCCAAGTATTCCGAAACGCATATGTCGCATGAGGACAAGGTGGGCGTGGTGACAGGTCTGGCCTGGACGGCGGCGGGCGGCACGACTCTGCCTGTTGAAGTATGCGTAATGCAGGGCAAGGGCAACGTAGAGCTGACAGGTCAGCTGGGAGACGTTATGAAAGAGAGCGCGCGCACGGGTATCTCTCTCGTTCGCTCCATAGCGCCGAAGCTGGGCATAGACGAAAAGTTCTATACTAATAAAGATGTACATATACACGTGCCGGAGGGCGCGATTCCAAAAGACGGACCTTCCGCCGGAATTACGATGGCGCTCGCGGTCACCTCTGCGCTTTCGGGACGCAAGATACGCGGGGATTTCGCTATGACGGGAGAAGTAACTCTTACGGGAAGAGTGCTTCCCATAGGCGGACTGAAAGAAAAGACGCTCGCGGCTCTGCGCGAAGGGATAACAAACGTAATAATCCCGGAAGAGAACCTGAAGGATAAAGAGGACTTCCCCAAGGAAATTCTGCGCAAGGTAAAGTTCTACCCTGTGAAGTCCTTTATCGAGGTGGTCGAGCTTTGTCTCCTGCCTAAAGAGGAGGAACAGCAGACGGTGCAGAGCATACCTGCTATGACGGCGGAGGAAACAGGCAGAACCGCAGCCGGCACGGCGGCGAGCTAAGGACGGAATATGCGTATAAAAAATGCTGTGTTTGAACGCAGCTACAAAGATAGAAAAGATTATTTTAACGAAGGTTTGCCGGAGATAGCGGTGGTGGGCAAGTCTAATGTGGGGAAATCCTCGCTCATAAACTCGCTCACCGGCAACGGCAAGCTGGCTCGTGTCTCGAAACAGCCGGGAAAAACAAGGCTGATAAACTATTTCCGTTTAAATCTCTATCCGCAGACCGTGCAGCCGGAAAAGCTGATAACAGGCATAGATGAAAAATACGCCGATTTTCAGCCGGATCAGGAAATGAGAGAGCTGAGCGACAAGGCGTATCTGGTGGATTTGCCCGGTTATGGCTTTGCCAGAGTTTCCAAGGCAGAAAAGGACACATGGAATGATATGATGCGCGGGTACTTCGAAATTTCGGAGTATCTGCGTGTTGTACTTATTTTAATGGACATAAGGCATAAACCCACCGCCGAGGATAAGGCAATGGTGGAATATGTGGAGTATTTTTCTCTGCCGTATATTATTGTAGCGACTAAGGCGGATAAGATTGCCAAGTCTCGCAGAAAGTCTGAGGCAGAGAAGCTGCGCAAAGAGATAAGATCTTCGTTTGCATACGACATAATTCCCGTATCCTCAGAGATAGGATACGGCAAAGAAAATCTTCTCGATGCTTTAGACGAATATCTCACGGATTGACGGAGGATAAATGAAATTATTTGCTATTTCTGATTTACATTTATCGCTGTTTAAATCAAAAGAGATGGATGTCTTTGGCAAGCATTGGAAAAATCATTGGGGGCAGATTACTAAGGACTGGAATGAGAGAGTAAGCGACGAGGATGTAGTCCTAATCTGCGGAGACATAAGCTGGGCAATGCATTACAGAGAGGCTAAGCCTGATCTCGACGCTATATGCTCCATGCCCGGATACAAGCTGATGCTGCGCGGGAATCACGATTATTGGCATTCGTCTCTTACTAAGACGCGCGCCATGCTCAGCAACAAAGCTGATTTTATTCAGAATAATGCAATCAGGCTGGGAGATTATGTTTTTGCGGGTACGCGCGGATGGAAGCAGTGGGAAGACGGTTTCTCAGACGAAGATAAAAAGATTTATACCAGAGAAGTATCCAGGATGAAGCTCTCGCTCGAGAGCGCCGCCAAGCTGGGCGGCAGGCTGATAGTCCTTACGCATTATCCGCCTTTCGATGCGAATAAGAACGAAACGGATATGACACGCGCGATAGCAGAATATTCACCTGAGAGAGTTGTATATGGTCATGTTCACGGACATGCGTTTAAACACAATGACTTTTCAGATTTTAAAATGAGTGGCGCGACGTACAGTCTGACATCCTGCGATTATTTAAATTTTCGACTCAGAGAATTTGTGTAATAGATTATTTTTTTAAAAGGAAAGATCAATGAAGATAAAAGCGGCGCGTTTATACGATTCTATGGATATGCGCATTGAAACATTTGAGTTGCCGGAGCCGGCGGCCGGAGAGGTTCTCCTGCGTCCGATAGCCAGCGGATTGGATTTGTCGGACAATCAGGCGTTTCGTGTTTGCAGCAGTCATATTAGAGTCCCCATGTCTACACCATCCGACCCTGTGATTACAGGTCACGAGCTTTGCGGAGAGGTTGCAGAGGTAGGCGAGGGGCTGGAGAGCAGTTTTTCTCCGGGAGACAAAGTGGTGCTTTTTCCGAGCGTCAGCGGAGCGGAGAGAGCGCAGGTGGGCTTCACGTTCTGCGGGTGCGGCGGAAACGCACAGTATGCAGTAGTGCCTCGCGAGCTTGTGGAGGCGGGCTGCCTGATGAAGTTTGACGGAGCGTACTATGAAGGCTGTATGACGCTGACGCTTGCTAACATCATAGGCGCGTTTAGGAGCATGGTTCACCTTCGTCCGGGAGAATATATACCGACTACCGGACCTAAAACGGGAGGCAAAATCGGACTTTTTGCCGGATGCGGTCCCGCAGGGATGACTGCGCTGGATTACGTTCTGCACGGCGACATTAACCCTGCCCAGGTGTTGGTAACGGACAATGACCCCGAGAGAATGGAGTTGGCTCGCAGGATATTTTCAGTCGGCTATGCTGCCGAAAAGGGGATTGAGCTGCAATACGTAGATTCGTCCGTTCCCGGTTCGACAGATTATGTGTTCGAGATAACAGG
>UQXU01000110.1 GCA_900545085.1 uncultured Eubacteriales bacterium | reverse complement strand
TGTATATAATACCAAACACCCTCCCCCTTGTCAACACCTTTTTTTACTTTTTTTCGAATTTTTTTTATTTTTTTGTCTTTTTTCAAGTCTAGTATTATTTCCTACATTATATACGACTGAAAGCGACATCGAAAAAAGATTTGTTGCTCAGTCCATATCTGCCAGAGAGCGACGGAAATATACGACATCCTTATCTTCATTTTCGTAATAAGGCTCGATTTCTTCAAATCCAAGCTTCCTGTACATTCGAATAGCCGCCGTCAGCCAACCTACGTTATCGACGTACATATTCTCATAGCCCATCTTTCGCGCCGCTTTCATCGCGCTGCGCACAAGAGAGGCTCCCGCTCCCTCGCCTCTACATTTTGGATCCATATACATTCTCTTCAGCTCGCAGTCTTTGTCTGACATACGGCGCACGCCTATCATACCTGCCGGAACTCCGTCGCATTCCGCGACCAATAGTATTCCGTCCGGCGGGGCATACTGACCCGGCAGCGCCTCTACTTCGGCAGAGTATTTTATCATGTCCATACTTCTGCTCAGCATTTTGCCGTACTCTACAAAGAGCTCTCTTACGCCTTTCTGCATCTCATGACCTTGTTTAATCTCAATTTTCATGCCGATACCTTCCTTTTTGAGTGTAGTCTAAATACTAAACGCGGCATTATGTGAAATTTGTTTTTAAAACAAATTCTTCACACATGCGTTTTCACAAACATCTTCATATTCTTTTGTATTTTATTATTTAAATTTTAGCATATTTTTCTTCATTCTACAATACATTACAATCTATATAGCTTAATAAATAAATATTTTTTTATTTATTAAGCATTCAGCAGCTAAACAGTTCTCCACATCGCTCATCAAATATATCTTTTTCTTTATTCAACCGGCGCCAATCATCCTGGCGAAATAATCAAAAACAAATGCTCTTGCTCTGTACATACGCTCTTAATGCTCTTTAAGTTTATCTGACTAATTTTCATTATAAAACATACGTCTTTCACTATTATTATATCCACTCTTTTTAAGTATAAAAGCTTATCTCCCAGGCTTTTCTTCAAATCTAAAATAGATAAGCGTAATTATTTTTCCCGAGCTGTCTGCACGAAAGCATTCTTCTATGCCATAGCTAAAACTATGTATTTTTTACACACACATTGCAGCCCGCCGCGTCATCAAATTTCAAACAGCGCCGCATACGCAGCAATACATTCGTACAAGCATTTTGTTTGCTGCAGCAATACATTTATATAGAAATATATTCATGTTTTCACTTATCCCGATATGTCTCGCCGTCTTTCATGCTTTAATTCTTGACTTTTCTGTGCAATAAAAAATAATTTGGTTATGTCGTTTTTTGTATGTCAACATTTATCGCAAATATTTCATGCTGTTCTTCAGCTTTAATATATGTCTTTCATCACAAACTATTTTAATATATTCATAAAAGACTTTTCGTTATCGCAAAGCCAAAAGACTTCTTATTTCTACACTTTTCTCATAAAAGCCAAATTTATAAACGCATTAAAATTCATATTTTAAGCATAAAAAAACAAAAGAGCTATGTCAATTTAAGACACCGCTCTTTTTTATACAAACAAAGCGGCTCGACATATCTGCCGAGCCAATCAAATATTAATGCTCAAAGCGTAAGCTTATCAGCATTCTTTTCCTTCCCTTTTATCCGTTATTTTGCACTGAACAGACAGCGCTAAAGAGAACAGCCCTGCTAAAACTATCGTCGTAAACATCCAAGTCATATTCTCATCTCCTTATTCTTTAAAAACTTTAACTTCCTTTTTTGTATTATGGAACATACCAAATCGCAAGATCCATAGTCTCGCTTTCGTCGTCCCACAGTGCTCTGAAAGTGCCCACGCCTCCGTTCCAGCTGAAACCGTAAAAGACCGCTTCTCCGCTATCGAAATACGTGATCATATCCGTGAAACTGGCTGCCGGCTGCATCTCAAACGACTGACCGTCTTCAGACCAAGACTGCTCGCTGTATTTAACTCCTGCGCCATACATTTTTTCGGAAAAATTCATGAAGTCTTTTTCCGAGACGTCGCAGAAGGACGCGTTCCAGTCGATAAAGCTTCCGTTGGTTCCATACAAATACGCCAACTCCATGCCTTCCGGCTCCTCCACATCTGACATACCCATAGAAGCGAAGTCTATGATACTCCAGTTAGAGTACTCTAAACTAACGCCTATGTCCGTCGCTTCAAAAGCCGGAACGGATGTTGCAGCCGCTTCAGATTCTTCTTCCGCATCGGAAATTTCTGTATCCGCATACTCATCAGCATCGAACTCTTCCTCAATCTGCATATCTGCGGAATACTCTTCCGAAACTTCTTCCAAATAATAATCATTTGCAATTGCAAGCGGTTCGGGAATGCTCACCGTACCAACGGGAGCAGGTTCTTCCGAAGGTTCAGCGCTGCAGGATACAAGCAAAGCCGTGAACAAGACAAGCAGCGCTGTACACAGCACTTTCCTCATCCTAAACCTCCTTCTCAAAAGCATACAATACGCCCTTGACAATATAATAGTATCACCCAATTCACACCATGTCAACACATTCGGCATAATGATACAGTTTTTTAACATTTCAGAGTTGTAATTGCTTTTTTCGGCATTAGACGCAGTTTATCAGCTTGACGCAGCGAATTAATTACGGTAAAATCGTTGTATCAAACGAATAGGAGCGACGCTATGAAAAAAGCCCTAATTGTCGCAGCGCACGGCGAGCTGCGTCAGGCTATATACGAAGCTCTCATGAACTGCGATTTTGACGACGTGATCGTCACCGACCGAGTGGATTTCGCCAGAGAGCAAATCTCAGAATGTGAAATAGTATACATAAATTTCCCGCTCAGCGGCAATCAGGATGCGCTTCGTTTTCTCGCGGAGCTCACAAAAAAGCCAAACCTGTCCATTGTCGCGCTCGCCAGAGAAAATTCCACAGCCGCACTCGAAGAAGCGCTGGAGGATACTCAAGTGTTTATCCTCAGCAAACCCACAACTAAAGCTGTTATAACCGCAAGCGTCAGAGCTGCGCGTTCTCTGACACGCAGAATTGCTCATGCTCACGAGGTTC
>UQXU01000109.1 GCA_900545085.1 uncultured Eubacteriales bacterium | reverse complement strand
GAGAGTGTGTTTTTCTGAATAATGACATTGCGCTTAAAATAATTCAACTTTTCAATAAGGGGCGCCGCCCCGTCATTTCAATATGCACATACAACAAAAAGCTGCGAGATGCAAGCAATTTCTCACAGCTTTTATTATATATTTATTTTATTTCTTTATGCCTATGTCCTTACGATAGTGAGCGCCTTCGAATTTAATTTTTTCAACATTGGCGTAAGCTTTCTTTCTCGCTTCCTCCATCGTCGCGCCCTTCGCCGTTACGCCAAGCACACGGCCGCCGCTCGTGACGAGCTTTCCGCCGTCCAGCTTCGTCCCCGCGTGGAATACCATTACGTCAGGGTCAATATCCTCAAGGCCTGTTATTTCCTTGCCCTTTTCATAGCTTCCGGGATAACCGCCCGACGCCATTACTACACAAACCGCGGCGTCATCGCTAAACTTCAGCTCGACTTCATCAAGCTTTCCGTCAATTACTGCATCAATAACATCCAGCAAATCGTTTTCCATACGGAACAGGACGGACTGAGCCTCCGGATCGCCAAAGCGCGCATTGTATTCAAGCACTTTGGGGCCGTCTTTTGTGAGCATCAAACCGAAGAATATAACTCCCTTGAAAGGTCTGCCTTCTTTTATAAGAGCGTCTACAGTGGGGGCAAATATCTTTTCCTCCACGTATTTCTGTACCTCGGGAGTGTATTTAGGCGTCGGAGAGAAGGTCCCCATTCCTCCGGTGTTTGTACCTTTATCGTTGTCCAAAGCGCGCTTATGATCCTGCGCACTCGCCATAGGGCGCAGCGTCTTTCCGTCGCAGAATGTAAGCACCGATACCTCCGGACCTTCCATGAACTCCTCTACAACAAGAGTGTCGCCCGCGGAGCCGAAAGCCTTATCCTTCATTATCTTATCGAGAGCTTCTCTCGCCTGCTCTCTCGTTTCGCATATAAGCACGCCTTTCCCCAGCGCAAGACCATCCGCTTTGAGTACAGTCGGCAGCGGGCATACTTCAATATACTCCTTGGCTTTGCCATAATCGGTAAATACCTCATAAGCCGCTGTAGGAATGCCGTATTTTCTCATCAAATCTTTAGAAAAAGATTTGCTCGCCTCTATTATAGCTGCGGCTTTGTTCGGGCCGAACGCGCGTATGCCCTTCTCTTCGAGAGCGTCTACCATACCCAAAGCGAGCGGATCATCCGGAGTAACTATTACCAAATCAATTGCATTTTTTACTGAAAAATCTACAACGCCTTCAATATCAGTCGCAGCGATAGGTACGTTAGCAGCCAAAGATGCAATTCCGCCGTTGCCGGGAGCGCAGTATATCTCCGTCTCGCGTTTGCTCTGCTTTAGTTTCCAAATAACGGCATGTTCTCGCCCGCCTCCGCCTATTACCAGAATTTTCATATGAGTATCTCCTTAGTGCTTAAAGTGGCGCATATGCGAGAATACCATAGCAATGCCGTATTCATCAGCTTTTTTGATAGAATCCTCATCGCGAATCGAGCCGCCGGGATGAATTATCGCCGTAATGCCGGCTTTGCCTGCCGCCTCTACGCAGTCGTCAAACGGGAAGAACGCGTCGGAAGCAAGTACAGCGCCCTTTACTTCTTCTCCCGATCTTTCTATAGCCATGTTTGTAGACCAGATTCTGTTGGTCTGTCCCGGTCCTATGCCGAGAGAATGACCATCCTTAGCTATTGCAATGCCGTTAGATTTGGTATGCTTAACGAGCTTCATAGCAAAAATCAGGTCTTTCATCTCTTTATCTGTAGGCTTGCGCTTTGTGACCACGGTCAGTTCTTCGCCAAGCAGAGATGTGTTCGGCTCTTGGACAAGCATTCCGCCGTATACTTTCTTCATGTCCAGCTCTGCCTTGTATTCTTTAACGCTGGGCAGGCGAAGCACGCGGAGGTTCTTTTTCTTACACAGCACAGCGAGAGCTTCCTCAGTATAGTCGGGAGCGATTATTATCTCGAGGAATATCTGTGCCATTTTCTCAGCAGCTTCGAGATCAATTGTTTCATTCGTCGCGACTATCCCGCCGAATATAGAAATCGGATCTGCGTCATATGCCTTTTGATATGCCTCAGCTACAGTTGCGCCTACGCCTACGCCACAGGGATTGGCATGCTTCACGCCTACTACAGCTACCTCATCCTTAAATTCGCGGAGTACATCCAACGCGCCGTTTGCATCGTTTATGTTGTTATAAGAAAGCTCCTTGCCGTTGAGCTGCTCTGCTTCGCTGAGAGCGCCGGGCGTCATGAGAGGATTTTTATAAAAAGCTGCATTCTGATGCGGATTCTCGCCGTAGCGCATTGTCTGAGCCTTCTCATAAGTAAGAGTGAGCTTATCGGGGAACGTGTTGCCCGTTATGTTGCGCAGATATGAAGAAATGAGCGCATCGTAAGCCGCAGTGTTCTCAAAGACCTTAGCAGCCAGGTAGAATTTTGTCTCACGAGTCACGCCGCCGTTGTTCAGCTCTTCCAGAACCTTTGCGTAGTCCGCAGCATCTATCACTACAGCTACATCCTGCCAGTTTTTAGCAGCTGCGCGCAGCATAGTCGGACCGCCGATGTCTATGTTCTCTATAGCATCTTCGAGAGTAACATCCGGTTTGCTTATCGTCTGCTTAAACGGATATAGATTAACAGCTACTACGTCAATAGGCGTAACGCCCAGCTCAGCGATCTGCTCCATGTGCTTTTCGTTGCCGCGCATAGCAAGTATGCCTGCGTGAATCATGGGATGCAGAGTCTTTACACGACCGTCGAGACATTCGGGAAACCCTGTAATATCTGATACATTAGTAACGGGAATGCCTGCCGCTTCGAGCGCACGCTGAGTACCTCCTGTGGAAAGTATCTCAAAGCCATTGCTCACCAAGCCGCGAGCGAAATCCTCTATACCTGTTTTATCAAAAACGCTTAAAAAAGCTCTTTTAGCCATATTTATCTCCTTCTCAAAAAATAAGACCTTATGCCAGAACTCGCACTATTCTTCCTTCTACCTTCAGCTTATCTTCGCAAAACAACGCTACGCTTCTGGGCAGAATGGTATGCTCAACTTTAAGCACGCGCGCCGCCAGCTCATCCGGCGTATCATCCGGCAGCACGGGAACGCTCTCCTGCATTATTATGGGGCCTGTATCAGCGCCTTCGTCTACAAAATGCACCGTCGCGCCGGATAGCTTCGCGCCATATGCTATAACTGCTTTGTGTACACGCTCTCCATAATAGCCCTTTCCGCAAAACGACGGTATGAGAGCCGGATGTATGTTGATTATCTTGTTCTCAAACTTCTTAACCAGCTCTTTGCTGAGTATTGACATATATCCCGCGAGGACTATACCTTCC
>UQXU01000108.1 GCA_900545085.1 uncultured Eubacteriales bacterium | reverse complement strand
AGACGAAAGCGGCAACACAGTTTATCAGACAGAAAAAGAAGTAGTAACCGATATAGGATTAAGCCCCGGCAACCGCACCGCCATAATAAAAGGCATGGAGGAGGTTTTCTCCGAAGAGGCCGGCGGTACGGCAGCCTCCAGCTTCCGCAGCTTCAAGTATAAAAACTACCTTGCGGGTAAAACGGGTACCGCTCCTGTATCTGATATAGACTTGGAAGATAACATCTGGCTCGTAAGCTTCGCTCCCAAGGACGATCCCAAGGTCGCGCTCGTCGTATTCCTTCCCAACGGTTTGTCTGAAGGTGTTGGCGCCGCACCGACGGCTATTGCTTTCTGGCAGTATTATTTTGACAACATATATAACGCAGACGATTCGTCGGCATCATCCACCCCCACGGAATCTCAATCCCCGTCGGAAGGCTCTATGATTATATAATTCCCCGGGAAACAATATCCATATGAAAATACTTTTTGAAGATAACCACATACTCGTTGCATCTGCGGATGATATTTCCTCCGCAGACGCAGCGAAGCACATTCGCAGCGCCACCGGCAAGGAAGGCGCTGTATTCGTGCATATGCTCACTTCTTCATCGGCAGGTCTGGGAGTATTCGCCAAAAGCAGCAAAGCTAAGGACAGAGTTCAACACAGAATAAAGCAGACATTCGTCAGCAAAGGCGAGAAATCCCTGCGCTTCGCGCACACCGGCGATTGGCTATGGAAGGTATCATTTACTCACCCAATAAGCAAGCAAAAGATGGAATTTACTTCAATTCCCGAATGGCCGGAATATAAGACCGCCTTTGAAAAAGCTTTGAACGGCTACTGCGTATTGTACCACGACAAAAATATTATCGTCACGGACAAAGCCTCAAAGGTTCTGACAGCGGCGGCCGACGGCGGAAAAAACACTCTTGAACACAGACTTCGATTGAAATTCGGAGAGGTATACGCCGTTCACAGATTGGATTTCGCCACAGGCGGAATAGTAGTCTTCGCCAGAAACAAAATCGCCAAAGACGCCCTCGACGACGGAATGAGGCGCAGAACATTCAACAAAACATACGAATGCGCAGTAAAAGGCAGACCTGAGCCCGACTCTGCAAGCTTAACAGCATATTGCATCAAAAACAGTCGAAAAGGCAAGGTCAGCGTGTACTCTTCTCCCAAAAAAGGCGCACTGACTATGAAAACTGCGTATAAAACCATTAAAACATCGGGCAGCCATACCTTGCTTGAAGTATCGCTCATCACAGGGCGAACACATCAGATACGCGCTCATCTCGCATTCATAGGGCATCCTATAATAGGAGATGACAAATACGGCGGAGCGCCGGAAGGCTCTAATCTGATGCTTTGCGCACGCAAATTGAAACTCAATTTTAACAGCGGTCCGCTCGCATACTTAGACGGGCGAGAATTTAAAGCTGAACGAGAATGGGATTTTAATTAAGATTTTAATTAACAATATTTATTTTAATATTTTAAGAGGATTTATGATTGTTATTTTGATTATTGCAGTATTGTTGCTGCTGATGCTCATAGCCGGCGGCTGGTATCTCTGCGACGTCACTCTAAAGCGCGGAGTAACTGTTTTCGCTGCGAAAAACAACACCAACGACAGCGAGCTAAACACAATGAGCAGAAGAGCCGAGCAATACAGGGCTTTTATGGAGGACAATAGCGCAGACGAATACATGACCAACGACGAAGGCATGAGACTGCATGCTCTAAAGATTACATCAGACCAAAATTCCGACAAATGGATTATAGTCTGCCACCCTTACCGCAGCCGCGCCAGAAACATGGGCGCTATGTGCTCAAGCTTTGCAGAATGGGGATATAACGTGCTAGCGCTTGATGCACGCGCACACGGCAACAGCAACGGCAAAATGATAGGCATGGGATGGATGGAGCGGTCTGATATAATGCTTTGGATCGAAAAGCTGCTCGCGGAGCATCCGAATGCCGAAATCGCGCTTTATGGCGTATCTATGGGCGGAGCTGCCGTTGCATGCGTCTCAGGCGAGATCCTGCCGCCCCAGGTGAAATGTATTATAGAGGATTGCGGGTTTTCATCTGTGCTTAAAATATTAAAAATGCACCAGAGGCGAATGTTCAAGCTCCCTTCTTTCCCTTTGCTGTACGTCAGCTCGCTCATATGCAGACTGAGAGCGGGATATTTTTTCGGGGAAGCCAGCGCAGCTGCACAGGTGGCGAAATGCCGCCTGCCTATCCTGATGATACACGGGCTCGACGACAAATTCGTGCCTCCTGAAATGCTGAATGATATGTACAACGCCGCTAAATGCGAAAAACAAAAGCTGCTGATACCCGGCGCGCAGCACGGCGAGAGCGAAGCCGTCGCGCCTGAGCTTTACCGCAAAACTATCAAAGCATTTCTCGGCAAACACTTTTAAATTACAAACTCACAAATAAAATACGCTCCGAATCCCTGCCTGATATCGGAGCGCTTATTTAGTTTATACATTTACTACATCCGCCGTTCTGAACGCCAGCGAATAGCTGCCCACGGGTACAGCGCCTACAAATGCGTCTTTCGCACCGGCACAGCCCGCCGCCAACAGCGCTACGGCTGCCAGCATACAAGCCAGTCTCTTCATTAACGTCGCCTCCTTGATTTTTCTAATTTGTTCAAGGATATTGTTAGCACAGATACGGCACAATATTAGTGTAATTTTTGACAGACGCAGTTATGCCGTCCTTCTCGACGCGCGTACAGGAACGTGAATTCGCGTCGTCGCACGATACAGCACACAGGTTATAACGCAGTATATCGGCATCGTAATCAGGTTTGCTGCTGCTCGTATCCAAGCTGTCGTAGAGCCGTAAAGCAGTATTGTAATTATAGTGTTTAGCAATGAGCTGCAAATTATGTGACTCACGAGCACCGCTATGCACACTCTCGCGTACGTTTTTACCTTCTCAGACGTTTCTTTATAATTAAAAGTCGATAGCTTTTTTGCACGATCAGACATAAAAAACAGCGCGGGAATTATGCCCATGAGCGCATTTGTAATCGTATAGAGCGGCATATACGCACCCATAGGCGCTATAAGCCACGCGAAGAAGTCTACCAAAGCGCCCACAATGCCGCCTGCAAGAGGACCGAAAGCTATCCCCGCATACATTATTAGAGCGGGAGAAGGGTTAATATCCTTTACCATGCCGCCGAATGCGACGAGCGGAATGCGCACGAGAACCTTTAATGAGACAGCGAGCGCAACGAGCAGCGCTATGCTCGTAATATAGCGCAGATTTGTTTTGTTCAACTAAAAAAACACCTCCGTATGAAAATTTGATGCAGTCGCTCAGAAATCAGACGGCAGGGGTCTCCTTAGTGAGCAGCGGACGCGGGTAAAATATCGTAGGCTTTCGCCATTCGTTCCGAGGCAACGTCCCGTCCTCAGACACTGTAGACTAATGTCAACGCATCTACCCTACTCTGCATACGCGTATATTCTACTACATATAAAATGCAAATGCAAGCAAATATTGTCCTTTTTTGTATTAATTATGAGTTCCTGTCACTTTGCTCGAGTTGCAAAAATAGAATATATGTGTATAATATAATTGAAGTATTATTTCTCAGGAGTGTATTATGACAGTA
>UQXU01000107.1 GCA_900545085.1 uncultured Eubacteriales bacterium | reverse complement strand
AAAGGGCGACGTACGCCTTAGAGATGAAGAAACAGTAAACCCGCGTATAGCGACGGGAACAGTAGAAGTGAAAGCTACAGAATTGAAAGTCCTCTCGGTCTCCAAAGGACTTCCTTTTGCAATAGAAGACGGTATAAATGTGCGTGAGGATTTAAGGATGAAATACCGCTTCCTGGATCTTCGCAGACCGTCTATGCTTACTAATTTAAAGTTCCGCCATGTCGTACAGAGGGCTGCTGAAGATTATCTTGATGCAAACGGTTTTATATCTATAGAAACACCAATTTTGACTAAATCCACACCTGAAGGAGCTAGAGACTACTTGGTTCCAAGCCGTGTACATCCCGGAACGTTTTACGCGCTGCCTCAATCTCCTCAGATATTCAAGCAGCTTCTTATGGTTGCAGGGGTTGACAAATACTACCAGGTCGCACGCTGCTTCCGAGATGAAGACTTGCGTGCCGACAGACAGCCCGAATTTACACAGATTGATATGGAGCTTTCTTTCGTTGATCAAGAAGATATTCTGGTCATGCTCGAAGAGCTCTTCAAGAGTGTATTTGAAAAATGCATGGGTAAAAAGATAGAAGAACCTTTCCTGCGCATGGATTGGAAAACTGCTATGGACGTATACGGAAGCGACAAACCCGATCTTAGATTTGACCTGCCGATAGTTGATCTGACTGATATAGCTAAGAAGTGCGACTTCTCTGTATTCCGCAAGGCCGCTGACAGCGGCGGTGTTGTTCGTGCAATAACAGTCAAGGGTTGTGCGGATTTTACGCGCACTCAGATAGAAACCTTAACTAAAAAAGCAATCTCGTTTGGCGCGAAAGGCATGGCTTGGATAGCGCTGCGTGAAAACGGCGAAATATACTCCATACTTACAAAATACTTTTCAAAAGAGCTCATGCAGCAGCTCATAGATCGGGTAGAAGCCAAACCCGGCGATTTCATACTTTTCAGCGCTGATACTCTTGCAATGAGCCGTAAGGTTATGGGCGCATTGAGACTTGAATTAGGAGACATGCTCGGTCTGCGCGATCCCAAGCAGTTTAAATTCCTGTTTGTAACAGAATTTCCGCAGTTCGAATACTCGGAAGAAGAAGGCCGTTTCATGGCGACGCATCATCCTTTTACGATGTGCTACGAAGAGGATATTCAATATCTTCTCTCAGATCCGGGCAGAGTACGCGCTCAGGCTTACGATGTCGTTCTTAACGGCATAGAGCTGGGAAGCGGCAGCATAAGAATCCATGATCAAGCTACCCAGAAGCTTATGTTTGAGGCGCTCGGTTTCTCAGATGAAGATGCTCAGGAAAAATTTGGCTTCATGATTGACGCATTCCAGTATGGCACGCCTCCTCATGGTGGTTTTGCATTTGGACTGGATCGTCTGGTTATGCTTCTCGTAGGCGCTCAGTCTCTGCGCGATGTTCTGGCATTTCCAAAAACAAAAGACGCAGTATGTCTGCTTACAGATGCTCCGGGATATGTAGATCAGAAACAATTGGATGAACTGGAACTAAAAGCTGCTTTAGAAAGTCGTGAAAGTGAAACGGGCGGCAAAGCTAAAAAGAAAAAGACCGTCAATGTTGATGTTGACAATGTAGCTAAACTGTCCAAATTGAATTTAACAATGGAGCGCAGGCAGGATATGAAGCAGGATCTGCTTAGCATAATAAATTTTGCAGACAAAAATGCGGAGTTGGATACATCAGATGTACCCATTACAGCACACGTAGCAGAACTAGTCAATGTATTTCGTGAAGATGAATCAAATCCCTCAATGCAGCGGGAAGATATTTTAGCGAATGCACCTTCCAGCGAAGAAGGCTACATTTACGTTCCGCGCGTAGTCGAAGGCTGACGACAGGAAAGGAGTTTTCATGACATATACAGATATGACGGTGCGCCAGCTGGCAGATGCTCTGGAAGCAGGTAGATTGACTTCAGAAGAGATTACAAAGGCGTATCTGGAAAACATAAAAGAAAAAGACGGTGAAGTGGGCGCATATATTACAGTTACTCATGATCTGGCTATGAAGCAGGCGAAGAGTATTGATAAGCGCCGTGAAAACGGCGAAAAGCTTTCGCCTCTGGCGGGAATTCCCGCCGGAATAAAGGACAATATGTGTACTAAAGGCGTGCTGACAACATGCGCTTCAAAAATTCTCGCAAATTTTGTTCCTCCGTATACGGCGACAGCAGTAAAAAAATTGGAGGAAAACGGATTAGTCATGCTTGGCAAGCTCAATCTTGACGAATTCGCCATGGGGAGTACAACAGAGAATTCTGCGTTTAAAGCAACACATAACCCTCGTAAACTAGACAGAGTACCGGGGGGGAGCTCAGGCGGATCTGCCGCCGCTGTAGCAGCTAAAACAGCGGCGTATACTCTCGGCTCGGATACAGGCGGTTCTATAAGACAGCCCGCGGCATTCT
The DNA here is from genome assembly GCA_900545085.1 of uncultured Eubacteriales bacterium. Lineage (GTDB taxonomy): Bacteria > Bacillota > Clostridia > Christensenellales > Christensenellaceae > Scybalosoma > Scybalosoma faecavium. The sequence continues at coordinate 1,210 of UQXU01000107.1, read as the reverse complement.
GTGGCGTAGTAGGAATGAAACCGACATACGGTTCTGTATCCCGCTACGGTCTCGTGGCGTTTGCATCCTCCTTAGACCAGATAGGTCCTTTGACAAAGGACGTATATGATAATGCAATGGTTCTAAACGCTATTGCCGGATATGATAAGATGGATGCTACCAGCGTAAACAGAGAGTACGGCGGTTATACTGATGAAATTGACTTTGGCGTAAAAGGCATGAAAATAGCTCTTCCAAAGGAGTTCTACGGCGCAGGTTTGAACGATGAAATTCGCAAATCAATAATGAGTGTCGCTGAGCAGTATGCAAACCTAGGCGCTGAAATAATAGAGCTTTCAATGAAAACGATAGACCATGCGCTTCCGGCGTACTATGTTCTGTCCAGCGCAGAGGCTTCGTCAAATCTCGCTCGATTTGACGGCGTAAAATACGGATATTGCACGGAAAATTACGAGTCTATAGATGATCTATACAAGAATTCACGCTCTGAGGGCTTTGGTCCCGAGGTACAGCGCAGAATAATGCTGGGGTCATTTGCGCTCAGCTCCGGGTATTACGACGCATACTATAAAAAAGCATTGCAGGTGCGCACATTGGCTATGCGCGATTTTGCCGATGTTTTCAAAAAAGCTGACGCAATCCTCTCCCCTGTTGCTCCGACGACGGCATATAAAATCGGAGAAAAAACGTCAGACCCGCTTGAAATGTACATGGGCGATGTATACACTGTTCCGGTAAATATTGCAGGACTTCCATCTCTATCAATGCCTTGCGGCGAGGATTCAGAAGGACTGCCCATAGGAATGCAGCTCATAGGGCCTGCTTTTAGCGAAAAAACTCTCTATAGAATCGGACTGGCATATGAAAAGGTCCGCAAGCTTTCCGAAAGGGGTGCATACTAATGGCTAAAAACTATGAAATGGTTATCGGACTCGAAGTACATGTCGAGTTGAAAACTAAATCTAAGATTTTTTGCAGTTGTTCTACAGAATTTGGCGCTCCGCCGAACACCCACTGTTGCCCTGTGTGCACCGGCATGCCCGGCACTCTGCCTGTTTTAAACGGACAGGTTGTAGACTATGCAATACTCGCAGGACTTGCAACCAACTGTAAAATTGCTAATTATTCAAAGCAAGACAGAAAGAACTATTTCTATCCTGATTTACCTAAAGCATATCAAATATCGCAGTACGATCTGCCTCTTTGCGAA
>UQXU01000106.1 GCA_900545085.1 uncultured Eubacteriales bacterium | reverse complement strand
TTTTCGGCAGCTTTCGGAGCTGTATCAGGGAAAGTTCTCAGATTCCGTGAGCTGGAAAACAGCATAATAGGAATGACGCTAAAAGAGGCGAAAGCCATCAAACCTGAGCTCATGAAGAAATATGATGATGCGATAGTGCCAATACAAGGGCGCGTATCGTCAGAATACAGAAAAACAGTTTGTTTGAATTTATTAGACGATTGCTTAAAGGTGATGGGAGTATAAGAACAAGCCCTCGGCACGAGGTGTTATGCTCGGCTGAGGGCTTGTTTGTCAATATTTTGAAGGCGCGTTCCTTTCTGCTTTTAACGGGTATCTGAGCCAATATTATAGCAGCGAACATGATTACGCAGCCTAATATCTCTTTTCCGCTGAGAGACTGATCTAATATCAGCCAACCGGCTATTACTGATATACACGATTCGAGACTGAGCAGCAGAGAGCATACTGTAGGGTTCATGCCCTTTTGCGCTATTATCTGAAGCGTGTAGGCGACTCCGCAGGAAAGTACGCCGGCATAAGCTATGGGAAGCCATGCCTGTGTTATAGAGGCAATGCTGGGTTTTTCAAATATGAACATACATATTGCAGATAGTATCGAGCATACGAAAAACTGTATGCAGCTTAGCTTTACTCCGTCAGCTTTGGGAGCGAAGTGGTCTATAACTAATATATGTATAGAAAACAGTAATGCGCAGAACAGCATAAGTATATCGCCCTTATTTATGGAGAACTGTTCGTTAATGCAGAGCAGGTAAAGACCGACAAGAGTCAGACCGACGGAGATCCATACGATCCAGCTGCATTTCTTTTTTAAGAACAGACCAAGTATAGGTACAAGAACGATGTAACAAGCAGTTATAAATCCGGCTTTTCCGACAGAAGTGTACATTATTCCGATTTGCTGCAAGTTGCTTGCTGCAAACAGAGCAGCGCCGCAGCAAACTCCGCCGATAATTAAGATTTTTTTATTGCTTTTCTGTTGCTTTTCCGCGGGCGGAGTCTTTTTGCCCATAATCAGAATTACAGGTATAAGAACGATTCCGCCCAATAAGCTTCGAGTTGCGCTGAACGTGAAAGGTCCTACATAATCCATGCCTACACTCTGCGCGACAAATGCAGCCCCCCATATTGTTGCGGTCAATATCAGAAGCAGTGCGTTTTTGAGTTTCATTTGAGTCATTCTGTATTGTTCCTCTTAAATAAATAATTGTTGTATGGTGCGCAGATGTAGATCTTATGATAAAACTGCGCTGCGCTCCATTTTATCACTTTTTTTCGCTTCATACAACACTGGAGTATAAAAAGAACGAAATTTGACAAATATTATAAAATATAGTATTATAAATTATAGTAGAACCAGGAGGCGTTTATGTCATCAATTGATTTGGCTATATTAGGAATAGTGATCGAAAAGCCGCGCAGCGCATACGACATACAAAAAGATGTGGAATATCATAATTTTCAGCGTTGGACGAAAATAAGTGTTCCGTCTATCTATAAAAAAGTTCTTAGACTGAAAGAGAAGGGATATCTAAACAGTGAATACGTCAAAAGTAATCATCTGTCTCAAAAAGCAGTCTATAGTGTTACTGAAAAAGGAAGGAACTATTTCAATATTTTGATGAAGCAGTATGCAGCTTCGCCTGTTCAGGCATTGTTTGACTTTAATGTTGTAATATCCAATATTTATAAAGTTGACAAAGAAGAAGCTATAGTGCTTTTAAAGACGCTGCGCGAAAATATAAAAAACTCTCTCAAACAGACAAAAGAATATGCAGAGCAGTATGCGGATATACCTCTATCTGGGCGTACCATTTTTGAGCAACAAATCAATGTATACCATGCACTGCTGGATTGGTTGGATGGATTTGAATCCGAATTCACAGAAGAAGCCTGAGACAACAATTTCTACGCTCACTATTCTGTTTGAAGCTCCTTTCTGGGTAGGAATCTATGAAAGAAATTATGGTTCGACGTATCAGGTTTGCAAAATTACCTTTGGTTCTGAACCTAAAGATTATGAAATATATGATTTCATATTGACAAAATACACTTCTTTAAAGTTCAGCGACCCGATAAATATAGAATCAATCCGAAGAGGATGCAGCGTGATATAAGCAGCTTGATAAAAAAACGTGGGATAGGAACTAAAGCTCAGAATGCCTTGAAACTACAGCATGAAGAAAACGCTGCAAAGAGGAAAAAACTCGCGTCTGAACGAAAGCGAGTAAGGCAGGATTTAAAGTTCGAACAGAAACGACAGAAGAAAAAAGAAAAACATAAAGGTAAATAATATAAATGTACTGCTATTGTCATTCCCGATTACATGGTTTATAATAATCATTGGACAAATGAAAAAGTTTGTTTAAGGGAGCTGATGACTTATGTACCGCAGTCCATATCTGCAAGGGTATATTGATTTGAGCTTAGAAGTTATAGAAGATGGCGACGCATTTATGGCTGAAAAGCTGCACGATATAATAATATCTGTTTTTGAAAATGAAATAGAAACTGTGTTTGACAGAACAAGCGGGGCTGAAAAAGCAGGAGGACATATTGATTACATTGAAGAACTGAAATATTTGAGAGGAGAGCTGCAAGGCTTTCTGAATAAATTAGAAGATAAAGAACGTGTTCGCGTTCTAAATGAAGAAGTGGACAGAATCAGAAAGATGGATGCAAGTGCAACTCTGATTATAAATAGAGATTGTAGAAAAGTTACTCCGGTGACGGAAAAGTTTAAAACTGCTCTTGCAAATATACGTCAGTTAAGTGACAGAGAGCTGGACCCGGAGGACAAAAAAGTTCTAAAAGGCAGGCTGGCGTCGCTCGAATTGTCCAGACGAAATAAAAACCAAGATATAACAGAAGAAAAACTCAGAGACGTTCTGGAATTTATATCAGAGAGAAACATAAATGTAAGTCTATATGTTTTGCCTTATCTTGGAGAAGCGGCTAAATCTATACGCGGTATATTAAACAGTAAAAATATAAGAGATTAACATATCGACATTTGAAGATAAAAGTGTTAAAATATACTCTGGAATTTGTAGTTCGCGTTTTGAAATTTAAGAGAATTATCTGGAGGTATTACAATGATTATTGTATACGCTGAATGCAAGTGCAAACCTGGGTGTGAAAGTCAAATGCTGGAAGCGGCAAAGGGTATGCTGGAGCCCACACGTGCTGAAAAGGGCTGCATTAGCTATGAACTCATACAGAGCGAATCTGATCCGTCAGTATACGCTTTCTTGGAAAAATGGGAGAGTCAAGAGATATTAGACATGCATATGAAGACTGAACATTTTACAACACTCATTCCGAAAATGGAAGCAGTATCTGAAAGCGGACTGGTAGTCAATGTATTTAAACCGCTGGCGTAGTTTGCGTGTTAAGTAAAATTCAGCGCGGAATAAATTACCGCGCTTTGTTTCATATTGCCATTTTGTGTCTTGTAATAAGGCGTTATATGTTATATACTTATATTATGTGTATGAAGTGATTTAGTTTGTGCTCAAAGGCGGAGCAGCAATTAAAATTAATAGTCGGAGCCGTAGTGCGAGGACTAATTTTTTATACTCATGTCATGCATAATTCGAAAGGCTGAAATTGCATTTAAGTTCTTGCCTTTGCAAGAACTATTATGTGTTGACTTTCAATGAATCTGTGTCTGCTAAT
>UQXU01000105.1 GCA_900545085.1 uncultured Eubacteriales bacterium | reverse complement strand
ACAGAGAGCCTATAGTGTACGCTATACCGGCAAGCGGTTTATTCCTCGCGACGCCTTTAAGATCATGCCATTCTTCTTTTTCTCCTCTTGCTGCACAGAACTGACCTACAGATGTGAACAGCATCGGTTTTGTAACAGCATGCGCCAAAATTTGGAAACAAGCTGCTGCAATAGCATATTCTGTTCCAATACCTATACCCATATAGATATAGCCAATTTGAGCTACGCTGGAGAATGCAACCATTCGTTTAGAGTTTTTCTCTTTAATCGCTCTGACAGAAGCATATACCATTCCGATCAAGCCGAAAATGAGCAATCCGAGCGTTAAGTTAATATGATTTACGTAGTCCAGAGTAAATACTCTCAGAATAAGCTTAATAAGGAGTATTATGTATCCTTTAAGTACCAAACCTGAGGAGATACACATTGAAGCCGTTGTCGCGTTCGCATGCGCCCAAGACAGCCATGTGTGGAACGGGAAGAGCGCGCTCTTTACACCAATACCAACTGTAATCAAACATATAGCAACGCTGAGAGCTGTATTGTACTCACCTGTTTGGATGAGATTAGCGACTGCATTTGCCATATCCGGAATGAGCAATTGGCCTGTGATTGTATACATAATAGATATACCAATCAAGAACAGACCTGAACCCATGGAGTTCATGATCAAATATCTGATCGTCGCTACAATACCCTTGCCAGTCTCTTTTGTCATAGCAACAGCGCAAGCTGTAATTTCACCGATTTCGATGAAAACATATGCAGTAAACACGTCGTTAGTGTAGATGAGAGCAATAATCGACGCGAACAGCATATTGAGCATCAGAGCGTTGATATTCTGCTTCTCGGGCTGTATATCGTTCATCGCAATTCTGAAACCGCCGAGGATACAAAGTACCATGACGAACGATATGAACGTAGCCATCAGCGCTTCCAAAACACCTGCACGCAGCTCGTTGCCCCAAGGCGCCGGGAAATGACCCATTGCAAAGTCAAAGCTCTCGCCTGTTTGATATACATTATAAAGCAGAACTGCCGACATAACCGTGACTACCGCCGCGCTTATAGCTGAGATGCTCAGCGCCACTCTGCCGTTCTTAACCAGAGGCAGAATAATCGCAACTATCATCACCAAAAAGATACTGAAGAAGGGTATATTGTGGAAGAACGGCACCGACATAGAGTGTTCAGCCGCTTCTTCAGCTTTTACTATCGCATAATATAGATTATTTACTAAAGATTCTGAATGCACGGCTTATTCCTCTTTCTTCTTCGCCAGCAGAATTATCTCGTCCATTTCCAGCGTTCCATATATCTTATACATTCTTTGCGCCAAAGCTAAGAAGAACGCCGTTGTGCTGACGGCAACAACGATACCTGTCAGTACGAGACCGCCCGGCACCGGGTTAATATACAGATCGGCGTTTATTGCATAGTCAGGATTGCTTCCGAGAAGAATGGGAGCAGTCCTGTCGTCAATATATCCGACAGCCGCCAACAAAAGGAATACTGCTGTATCCATAATGTTCATGCCAATAATTTTCTTTATCAGGTTTGTATGTATTAGCAGAGTAATAAAACCTATACCAAAGAGAACTACGGCTGTAATCTGAAATCTTGCATCTATAATTGTTTGTAGTATCATCAGTCGTCTCCTTGTGAGAAGAGTGAATAGAACGTATACATTGTGCAGGCAACGATAAGACCTACACACACATTCAGCGGCAGGATGAAACCAGAGCTGATGATCGCTCCAGGTATGCCTTTTGGTATTTCCCAGCCAACATGGTTTGCACCGGTGTAAAAAGAATAGCTCTTCATCGCCGCATAAGCAAGCAGGCAAACAGCCGTGATTCTAGTCGTAACCTTCGGCGTAACAATATTTCCAACTTTATTTTGGCCAAAGACAGAACCTGCTACAATCAGACCAGCACCCATTATAGCGCCGCCTGAGAATCCGCCGCCGGGCGAGATATGACCATTAAGCACTACATAAATGCCGAACAGCATTATAAAAGGTACGAGCATTCTTACTGTAGTGTTCTGAATCGTATCCTGCGATTTGGTAGAGAAATCGCCGAGCGGTTCCGTGCCTGGCTTGCGTTTTTTACGCAGCAGGAATATAACTGCTGAAGAAGCAACAAACAGAACGGAAGATTCACCGAACGTATCGAACGCACGATAATCCAGAATCATGCCTGCGACTGTGTTAACTGCACCGGTCTCTTCTAATCCCATCTCAAGATATCTAAGCGAAACTTCATTTACAGTGGGATTATCAGGACTGCCGAACACCGGCATATCCAAAACGGCTATAAGCAGAATAAGAGCAAACGTGCAGCAGCATATAGCCGCGAATATTTTAAAGCCTTTTGTCCTGATAGACATGTCCTCAGGAAATTGCTCTTTAGCATAATTGACGTTCTTTTTCGGCTTATCCGGAAGCTGTCCCATAAAAAGCTTATCAGGCTGCGGATCTTCCTTGACGTTCGTACCCTCTACCCAACCTGCAAATCGTTTCCAAGGTGAGAGACGCTCATTCTCTTTCTTCGTCATCGTCTATACCTCCCAACTTGTTAAGTTTTCTCAGAGTTGCAAAGAACAGGATACTTGTTACACCCGCGCCTACGGCAGCCTCGGTTATAGCCAAGTCAGGCGATTCGAGGACAAACCAAATTATAGACATTACTACGCTGTATGACATAAATATCAAAATACTTGTCAGCAGTCTTTTTGCAAGAACGGTAGAAACAGCGCAGATAATTAGAAATAGTAATAATACGCCTTGAAATATTAAGCCTTCTAACTCAATCATATCTTCGCCTCCCTGTCGCGTTCTGCGTCTATGTCTCTGTTGGTGAGCAACTCCGTCTTAGCTATCAAATGAGACGACAGCGGGTTAATCATCCAAAGCAAACAAACAGTAGCCATCAGTTTTGCAGTCTGAATTGTAAACCCACATAGAACAGCCAGCCCTACCATTATGACCAAAACTCCCAACGAGTCCGCCATAGCGCCGGCGTGCATTCTATTAATAGTAGTTCTGAATCTAAATAATCCTATTACTGTCATCACACCGATGAAAAGACCTATCGCTATTAAAACGACAGCTATAATTTCTCTTATCATGGATTCAGCCCACCTTCCCTTGCTGCTGCTTTCTGTTCTCTCTTTGCTTTCTTTTGCTGCTCACGCTCCAGCTGCAAGTTCATCTCCTCTTTATGACGATATTCTTCGTCAAGTTCAGGATTCTGTCTTCTCCAGCGTAGGATAGCTATTCTCGTCAGAACAACTACTGCTACCAAGTTCAGCAGAGCATATAGAATACATATGTCAGCTATACTCGATTCTCCCAGTACATAAGAAAGTATACCTATTATAAGTACTGAAAAGGTGCATATAGAGTTCAGCGCTACCAGACGGTCCGTGAATCGCGGACCGATAACCGCTCGAGCCAGACAGAACACAGCAAGCGCAGCGAGCACCAACATCGCAGCAACTAGATAATAACGCAAAAAAATACTTGCATCATGCATCCTGCTTTCCCTCCGATTTATAGTGGATTTCTTCCATGCGCTTCAATTGACGAACGAACGTGCAATCTTCTACTTCGGTAAACTGATCATCAAGTGCATGAACACAATAATGTCCGCCATGAGTTCCTGTACCCAGCGTTATTGTCCCCGGCGTTAACGTAATGGAATTTGCCAGAGCCGTTTTTGCTGCG
>UQXU01000104.1 GCA_900545085.1 uncultured Eubacteriales bacterium | reverse complement strand
CCGCAAATCCCGTCAAAACACAGAGACCGGCAGGCCACAGTTCAGATGGATCCAGGTTTTTGATCTTCGGACCAAGTTCGGAGAACATCAGCGTTCCTGTGTGACCATACAGCAGGAAAAGACCTGTCAATGTAACTAAGCCACCCAACACTGCAACCGCAAGATATGTTTGCGACGCCTTAATCGCTCTATCAGTCTCCTTATGAATAACCATAGTATAGGATGCGATGGAGCAAACCTCAAAGAATATAAACGTCGTGTAAAGATCACTTGAAAGAAATACACCGCATGTGCATCCCATAACAATCAACACGAGCAGATTGTAACGGTTTCTGTTTGTGAGAGTACGCATGTATTCTTCTGAGCAGATGGACGCCAGCAGCCAAGAGAAGGATGTGGCAACCGCCATTACCGAGTGAAAACTTCCTGATTCGAAGTTTATACCCAGAGCGCAGAAGTCTTCAATTTTTACTGTACCCTCATTAAAGAGCAAATAGATAGTTCCTGCGAGGTGGATCAAACAAAATATTTGAGGGAACCAGTCGCGGCTTCTTTTATTTACTTTACCGAGCAGGAAGCTGACACAGCCAGCCAGAATCGGACCAAAAACCGAAAAAAGCAATACGAACTGTGTAAAACTCATCGTTATCCGACCTCCTTACTTAATACATTAGTCATCATGCAAATACCCCCTGTAGGAAGTCAACGAGAGCGCTGCCGAAGAAAGGCATTATCAACTGAAGTATGCACAGTATAATCAGCGGAACAGTCATCAACTTGTTCGGATCCTTGTTATCCGTTATCTGTACGGACTTTCTCGGGAAATACGCAGGAATTATAGTCGTCATCTGATACAACAATGTGAGCAAAGCTGAGACAATAAGCACTCCAACGCCAATATAACCCAAAACTGTTCCTGTCGACATTGCCGCCGTGCCTATCATCCACTTACCCATAAATCCACCGAATGGCGGCAGACCTATGAGACCTAGACCTGATATCGTGAACGTTGCCATTACAATGGGCATACGTTTTCCGTAACCTTCTAACTGATATACATATTCGTTGCCTGTTTTGTAGATAATAGCACCTGCACAGAAGAACAAAGTGATCTTTATGACTGCATGAGCTATCATGTGAGTCATTGCACCTACAAGACCCGCCCCGGATAGAAGCATCGCAGAAAAAATCATGTAAGACAGATTACTTACAGTTGAATATGCCAATCTGCGCTTTAGATGAGGAGTTCTCAACGCCAGCGTAGAGCCAAGCAGGATTGTAATCAGAGCTGCTATAATACCTACTACCTGAGCAAACGAGCCCTGAAGCAATTCAGTGCCATATCCGTAATAAGTCAGCCTTATGACAGCGAAAACGCCGGATTTAACGACTGCAACTGCGTGAAGCAGAGCTGAAACCGGAGTCGGCGCTACCGACGCTGCCGTCAACCAAGCATAACACGGGAAGACAGCCGCTTTTACGCCAAAGCCGAAGAAGCCAAACAAATATGCAAGACGAAGGAAAGTTTCGTTTCCAGCTACATTTGCAGGATCCATTGTTCCGCCCATTGTATACGTAATATCGCCGCTGTACATAAGCAGGAACATTATAGATAAGAATCCCATCGCTGCTCCTGACATGGAGAATGCGATATACTTCTTACCTGCTGAACGCGCTTTGTCGTCCATGGAATGCATTACCAACGGCGTCGTAGCCAACGTCAGGAATTCATAGAACAGATAGAGCGTAAGAGGGTTCGCAGCGAACGCAACGCCCAACGCAACACCCTGGCTCATAAGGAAAAAGGAGAAGAATCTGTTTTCCTGTCCTTCGTGCTTCATATATTCTAATGAATAGAATGTCGAAGGCACCCAGAGCAGAGCAACTATTGAAGCAAAAACTTTTGTCAAGCCATCTACGTGTACTGATATGCTTAGCTTTTCACTAAACTGTATGAGCTTATATTGCTCTCCATCTCCGGTAAAGAGCACAGCAATCATAGCACATATTGATGAGATTATTACCGCAACCGAGACAAACGTCTGCCGACTCTTTCTATCTTCAACTTTGAAGATGAACATGTATAAGCCTGCCAATATCGGAAGCAGTATTGCTATTACTATGAAGGGCGCTGTATTCATGCTATTAATCCCTCCTTGTTGCAAAAACTATTTATGTGTGTCATACGAACAACGCCTCCGCAATTGATTCAATGAGTCCGTTGAACACAGGCTGTATGCCAAACGCCAGAACTGCCGCCGCAAGTATTATCAGCGGGATAGTCATATACCACGACGTTTTAGAAAAATTCAGATTTGCCTTTCTGTCAAAATGTTCGCCCGGGAAGAAACTCCTAGATACGATGGGCAAAAGGTAGCATGCTGTCAGCAACGCGCTGACCATAACTACTACAATGCCGACTACGCCTAAAGCGCCTGTACCGGAATGAAGCGCACCTTCCTCCAGATACCATTTGCTTACAAATCCGCAAACCGGCGGAATACCTATCATAGACAGAGAGCAAAGTGTAAACGTCCACATAACCCAAGGCAATCTTATGCCGACACCGCGCATCTGCTCGATTTCATCAGTGCCCTTCTTTTGCATAAGAGCGCCGGTGCTGAGGAAGAGACCGTTTTTCGCCAACATATGGTAAATTACCTGGAGAATAGCACCTAGGAACGCCTCCGGAGACATCATAAAGACGCCGAAAAGCACATAGGAGACTTGGCTGACTGACGAATATGCCAGTCTGCGCATGAGCGTCTTCTCTTTAAGCGCAAGCATACTGCCCATGAAGATAGTTATCATTACCATTATAGAAAGCACTGTCTGCGCCCAAGAATACTGCACAGTCGTGTAACCTACAATATAGTATGTTACTCTTATAATAGCGAGGACGCCCATCTTCGATACCATACCCGAAAGCACCGCACTGCCGGGAGGCGGAGCAGCCGGATAAGTATCCGGAATCCAAGAATGCATCGGGAACATACCTGCCTTAGCGCCAAAGCCGACCATCATTATGAAATAAGCTAATATTATTTCAGATCTGTTTTGCGCAGCAAATACCGGATCGAGTGTACCGCCGGCGGTGAAGTCTAACGAAACTGCATTTTGCGTGAGCATGAACATGCCCCAGAGAGCCATACCAGCGCCAAAGATTGAATAGGCGAGATATTTGAGACCCGCATTGAGCGCTTTTTTAGTTCTGTAATGAACTACTATCGGCAGCGTAGCGAACGTCATCATTTCAAAGAAAAGATACAAAGTAGGCAAGTTCGCCGAGTAGCATACGCCCATTATCGTGCCGAGCGTTATCATGAAGAAACCAAAGAACTGATGCGCTCTCTCGTCCTTCGCAAAATAGTCAAACGCAAATATCGCAACCAGCAACCATCCGGCTGCAACCAAGCACGCGAACAGCTTACCCAGCGTATCCGCCGTCAATTTAAACGTAAGCCAGTCGTTTATGGTTAGGAACGTGATAGAGCCATGCTGAGTCAATGCTATACCGGCGACCACGATAACTTGTATCGCAAGGACCAATACCATTATCGCCTTTCGGAATCCCTGCTTTTTAACGATGAAAACCGGTATTGAACCCAATATTGGCAGTAGCATAGCGATTAGTAACAGAAAATCAGCTTGCATAGGGGGTGTTCCCTCCTTTTCTTGAGTAAATCATCATTGTGTAAGCATCTCCAATCCCTTTTCAATCAACTTGAAAATAGGAGTGAACGCTAAACCAAGCAGGAAGTTAAGCGCTATGAAGCAAATTGTTGAAAAGTTATAAGCCTTAGGCGAGGGAATAATATCTGCCTTCTTTTCGTCTTTATCAGTTCTGCTCCAAATCAGAATCGTACTGGGCAGGTAATACATTGCATTAAGCACTGCACTCACGCCGATAATAATTAAGGAAGCCCAGAGCGCAAAAGGTTCGCCGCTCTCTACGGCAGAAGCAGACAGATAGTATTTTGCGCTGAAGCCCGCAAACAGCGGTAC
>UQXU01000103.1 GCA_900545085.1 uncultured Eubacteriales bacterium | reverse complement strand
CCGCCACTGAAGCCCTAAGAGGCTTCGCCCCTCGTTCACTTGTTGAATGACGGGGCTGTGCCCCTTATTGAACAGGCTTATTCATCAAGGGCACGGAACCAAGCCCGTGCCCGCCGTATTTTATTCTTCTTCAGTAAGCTTCTTGAGATCTGCCTCCGTCACACCTTTATGCGTGAGGTTTATCCTGTTCTGACGGTCTATCTCGGAGACCTTGACCGTAAGCATATCTCCTACGTTTACTACATCCTCTACCTTCGCTACGCGCTTGTTCGCCAGCTTAGATATGTGAACCATACCCTCCTTGCCGGGAGCCAGCTCTACGAAAGCTCCGAACTGCATTATGCGAGTTACTTTGCCGTTGAATACATCGCCGACCTCAATATCACGCGCAATGTCCATAATCATCTTCTTCGCGCGCTTGGAAGCGTCTGCATCCGGAGTTACTATGAAAACCTTGCCGTCGTCATCTATATCTATCTTTACGCCGGTCTCTGCTATAATCTTGTTTATCATCTTTCCGCCGGGTCCGATGACTTCTCTGATCTTGTCAGGATGAATAGTGAAGCAGATTATCTTGGGAGCATACGGAGACAGCTCTGCGCGAGGCTTGTCCAATACCTCGTTCATCTTACCCAGAATGTGCATTCTTCCGCGCAGCGCCTGAGCCAGAGCACGTTCAAAAATTTCTCTGTCTATGCCGTCTATCTTTATATCCATCTGCATAGCCGTGATGCCGTCGGCCGTGCCCGCCACCTTGAAGTCCATGTCTCCTAAGAAATCTTCCAAACCCTGTATGTCGGTAAGCACTACTATTTTGCCCGTTTCTTTGTCTTTTATGAGGCCCATCGCCGTGCCTGCCACCGCCTTTTTCAGCGGAACGCCCGCGTCCATAAGCGCCAGCGAGCTCGCGCAGATGCTTGCCTGAGACGTAGAGCCGTTCGAGCTTACAACTTCGGATACCGCGCGGATCGCATAGGGGAATTCCTCTTCGTCCGGCAGCATGGGTAGAATCGCTCTCTCTGCCAGAGCGCCGTGCCCTATCTCGCGTCTGCTCGCGGAACGCATGGGGCGCGCCTCGCCCGTGGAATACGGCGGCATGTTGTAATGATGAATATATCTCTTGAATGTATCTTCAGACAGACCATCCAGAGTCTGACCATCGCCCATAGCGCCCAGAGTTACAAAGTTCATAACCTGAGTCTGACCGCGGGTAAAGCACGCGCTTCCGTGAGGACGCGCAAACATATGCGTCTCGCACCAGATCGGACGAACCTCTTCTACAGTTCTTCCGTCAGGGCGGATTCCGTCGTTTATTATCTTAGAGCGTACAGTTTCCTTCATTATATTGTAAAGCACAGCCTGTACGTCTTTAGCATCGTCGGGATATATCTCCGCGAAATACTCAGCCGCTTCTTCTTTTACCTGAGCTTCGCGAGTCTCTCTCTCTGTACGGTCGAAAGTATCCATAGCCCAGACCATGCGCTCTGTAAACTTTTCGCGAACCGCCGCGTCTATCTCGTCAGGAACGACATGAATATCCGCTTCGATCGGCGGCTTGCCTATGTCATCTTTTATAGTCTGTATCCACTCGCATATTCTGCGAACCTCGTCATGACCATAGAGTATCGCACCGAGCATCGCTTCCTCTGTAACCTCGTTTGCACCCGCCTCGACCATCATTACGGCGTCTTTCGTGCCGGATACTACGAGATGCAGCTCGCTCTTCTCGCGCTGCGCAGAGTCGGGGTTTATTACATACTCTCCGTCTACCATACCGACTACTACAGAACCTGTCGGACCGGCAAAAGGAATGCCCGAGATAGAAAGCGCAACAGAAGATCCTATCATAGCGTATATCTCCGGAGGATATTCCGTATCTACAGAGAGGACAGTCGCTACAACCTGAACGTCATTGTAATATCCCTTGGGGAACAGCGGACGAATAGGTCTGTCTATCAATCTGCACGCGAGGACTGCTTTTTCTGACGGGCGTCCTTCGCGCTTTATGAATCCGCCCGGGATTTTGCCGGCGGCGTACATCTTTTCTTCGTATTCTACACTCAGCGGGAAAAAGTCTATATCTCTCTTATTGCTGGACGCTGTCGCAGTAACCATAACGGCAGTATCCCCGCAGCGAACTATGCAGGAGCCCCCCGCCTGTCCGCAATATTTGCCCGATTCTACAACGACCTCTCTGCCGCCTATATCGAGCTTGTAAACGTGATTTTCCATGTGTCCTCCTCGCAGACTCCTCGTCTGCCTCTCTTTATATATTTATTTTATCTTTGTACTATTTCATATCGCGCTAAAAAGCAGCGCAAATTTCATATTAAGGTAACCATGCCGAAAATTCTATCTATACAAAGATAGAGCGGAAAAACACCGCTCTATCTCCCCTGCGCACATAAGCCAAAAGCGTACAAGCTTGAAAAAGTGCGCACCAGCATTATTTTCTCAGTCCGAGTCTCGCGATGAGCGTTCTGTAACGCTCGATGTCCTTTTCCTTCAGGTAGTTAAGCAGACCCTTTCTAGCGCCGACCATCTTGAGCAGACCGCGGCGAGAGTGGTGATCGTTAGCGTGAGACTTAAAATGCTCGTTCAGGTGATTTATACGAGCTGTGAGAAGCGCGACCTGTACTTCGGGAGAACCTGTGTCGCCCTCGTGCGTCGCATACTCTGCAATTATTGCAGCTTTGTCGATCATGGTTTTTACCTCCGTTTATTATACTCCGCAAACAGAGTAAAGCGTTAGGCACTCGCAGAACTCAGTAAACGGACAAAGTTATTCTAACATAAAGCAATAATTTTGTAAAGCTGTTTTTATTGATTATTAGTCTGCGGCAGAGGCATTTTAAGCATATTCAGAGACGTTTGTCTGTCCTTTGTCAACTGAGCTTTCAGCTCCTCTACCCCCGCGAATTTCTGTTCCGGACGAATAAAATGCTTCAGCTTTATTATTACCTGCTGACCGTATATGTCTTTATTAAATCCCATTATATTGGTCTCGACGTTGAGCCTTTGGGTGTTTTCCACCGTCGGCCGAACGCCTATGTTGGTCATAGCCGGATACTCTATTCCATTATACTCCGCTATAGAAGCATATACTCCCGTTCTCGGCGAAAGCTTATCGTCACTCGGATAGAAATTCACCGTCGGAAAGCCTATCGTGCGTCCCAGGTGCTTCCCCTGTTCAACAGTGTTGACATACTCATACGGTCTGCCCAGCAGCTTTTCAGCCAGCTCTGCGTCTCCGTCTTTCAAGGCCTTGCGTACGCGGGTACTGCTGACAGGCTCGCCCAGCATGTTTATTGCACTGACTATTTCTACGCGAGCGCTGTACCTATTTGCAAAACTTTTCAAATGCTCTGCGTTTCCTCCGGCTTTGTAACCATATGTATAGTTAAAGCCCACCACGAGCAGCTTCGCGCCCAGCGTATCGAAAAGGTATCTCGCGAAGTCATCCGGAGCCATATTTGCTATATGCTCATCGAACGGCTCCATAAACAGGTAATCTATCCCCAGTTTCTCAAACGTGCGCGTCTTCTCCTCCGGCGTAAAGAGCAGACGCTTATTGTTGTCAAAAAAAGATGCAGGTATGTTTGAAAACGTGCTCGCCATGGTCTTTAGTCCGGCTGCGTTTGATTTAAGAGTCTTTATCAGCTCCTGATGCCCTACATGCAGTCCGTCGAAAGTTCCCAGCGCAATCGCCGTATTCTGTCCCGCTATCTCACCTGCATTGCTCCTGTCGATTAGCTGCATCTTTTCCTCCTCGATGCTAAAAAATGATCTATAACTCAAAAAGCGGCACTTTCAGCTTCACCTCACCGGACGCCGCCTCTCCTACGCCTAAAAATTCACCGTCAAGATACAATCTATACGTGCCTTCAGCCTTAGTTCGGATAGGCTGTCCGAATTTTATGCTCGCCGCTCGCGCCGAAAGCTCCATTTTAGGCAGATGTCTCAATACTTCATCCGCCGGAAGCACAAACGAAAAATCGCCCTGCTCCGCCATCCGCTTTATCTCATCTACAGTATACGCTCTGTCTATTCTCATCCATCCGGATTTTTCGCGCAGAAGAAAGCTCAGAACAGCCGGAACGGACAGCGCTTTGCCCATATCCTCTGCAAGAGTACGAATATACGTGCCTTTTGAGCATTTCACTCGAAGCCTGAACCTATTGACTTCGCCGCTGATTATTTCTATTGAGTATATTTTTACCGCTCTCGGCGGCTTACTCACCGCCTTGCCGCTGCGCGCCATTTTATACGAAGCGCAGCCGTCTATTTTCACTGCGGAATACGCAGGCGGCGTCTGCATTATCTCTCCTTCAAAATTCGGAAGAATCTGTTCCAGCTGCCTGCGCGTTATTCGGCATTCTTCGCGCGAAGTCACAGTTCCGTATGTATCCAGAGTATCAGTGCTCACGCCAAAGAGGACTTCTGCTATGTAAGTCTTTTCACTCTGCA
>UQXU01000102.1 GCA_900545085.1 uncultured Eubacteriales bacterium | reverse complement strand
AGACCGTCCGGCATCGACGGTCTTTTTTCTTTATATGCTCTCTTCTGCTTCTTCGACGTCCTTCTCTTTGGCCTTCTCTGCAGGAGTCAGCTCTAAAAAGGGATCTAAAACCGCATGCAAAGGCTTGCTTACGAATTTCATAGCTATTCCCACTCCAAACGCTGCTAATATCGTACCTTCTCGAACTCCAACCAGCGTGCCGAATGCAATCAGAGAAATACATACCGATAAAACCATGCTCGTCCCATCTATACATATCTTGCAAATGTGCTGCGGCTTTTTCGTCGTCTCTACCAGCGTCGCCAGCAGGCCTTCCGCCGGCATGACGAGCAGATTCGGAGAAATATAAGAGAGAATCCCCGTCGCCAAAATCACCATACTGCACAGCAAATATATTATGCTTACAAAATAAGACGGCGGCTCCGGCAATATGGCGCTGACAATAGAATTGCACAGATCCACAAACATTCCAAATATGACCGCCACGGGAACTTGAAGCAGCTTCAGCGGCGATATTTTTCTTTCTATTATAAATATAATTATTACATATGAAGTGAACACAATTATTGTCCAAACTCCCATACTGAAAAACGTAAATACCTCACTCAATACCTTTGCCAACGAATTTACAGGAGATACTCCCATATTCGAGCGGACAGACACCGCCACGCCCAGCGCCGCCAAAAACAAGCCTATAAGAAAAACCAATACCCTCTTGAACATCAACGCCTTAGATATTTTCACCATTATAGTTTTCACCTCTATAATATCTTTTT
This sequence comes from uncultured Eubacteriales bacterium, assembly GCA_900545085.1. Taxonomy (GTDB): domain Bacteria; phylum Bacillota; class Clostridia; order Christensenellales; family Christensenellaceae; genus Scybalosoma; species Scybalosoma faecavium. The sequence goes on along the minus strand of UQXU01000102.1, from coordinate 3,875 downwards.
ATTACTTAAAAATTAAATTATTCAACGAATTTTCTGCAAAGTAAAAGGACACGCGACTTCGCCTGTCCCTTCACTCATATCAGATTTTAATTGTCTCAGTCCTTATAAACATACGGTCTGCGAACATACTTGAAGTTTTCAAGACCAGTCAGCACTACACAATTTCTGGAGCTGGAGCAATGTACGACCTTCCATGAGCCGTTCTTTTTACCAACGAGTATACCTACGTGATTTGTGCCTGTGCCGTTCGGGCTTCTGTAGAACACGAGATCACCAGGCTTAGCCTCGTCCCAGCTTATCGCTTTAGAGCAGCGCCACTGATTCGCCGTACCGCTGCCAACGCGGCCGAGTATATCCTTATCTCCTGCTGCATTTATGAACGCCCAGCTTACAAAGCCGGAGCAATCCAGACCATACGCACGCATACTTCCCGTAGTCGTGCTTCCGCTGCTAGTAACCTGAGCGTAGGAACCCCATCTGCTGTCCCAACCTATGGTATAGGATTTGCCTCCCCAGAAGTACGGCACCTTGCCTACCAGAGAGAGACCTGCAGCTACAACCGCCTGACGCTCTGAGCTGAGTCCGGAAATGTTAACAGCTATGTTGTTCAGCTCACTTGAAGAGAGCTTACTTACTATAGTGCCTTCGAGCGCATTTTTGACAGCTTTTTTAGAGTCGTCGCTCATGAGGTTTTTGAGCTGTTTTTCCTGCTCATTGCTGAGATCTAACATACTCTTGACCTCAGAATAAGTCAAGCGCTGTACATTGATCTGCTCAGCCTTTGAGCCGTCCTTTTCCGTAACGGAACCGGAAACGCTCGTCATCATCCAAAATACGGAACGGAGAACCTCTTTTTGATCGTCATCGGCAATCTCTACTTTGTTGGGGTAGTTGTCCGTCATATCGCTTATGAGAGCATAAACCGCTATAATATCTGTTATATTCTCATCGCCATATACTATTTCGGCGTCTTTAGACATCCCGAATTCTTTGCGGATAACCTCTATCTGATCCTTCAGCTCTTTATCGAGCTCTTCTACCTCAAGCATCAACGCCAGATTAGCAGTCATGTAAGTATCCGCACTGCCTACCCAAGACGGAATAGCCTCCCAGTCGATACCATCTCCGTCTTTACCATCTTCTATAGGCGGATTCTCTTTTTCGATATCACTATCGCTAGGCTCCGCACTTACAGTAGGCTTTGCACTTGCCGACGGCTGTGCCGTCTCACTCTCTTCCGGAGTTTTGCTCGATTCAGCAGATTCGCTCGGTTCCTCAGAAACGTCCGTAGTTTCGCTGGCCTCTGCGCTTTCGGAGGGCTGAACAGTGGGTTCTGCGCTCTGTTCATCTGTCGATGCAGCAACAGCAGTCTCAGTCATCGGAGCTTCAGCTTCTTCACCTTCCGCAAATACCGGTACACAAACCGCGCACAGCATCGCCGCCGTAGTTATCACGCATACCGTACTGCGTGAAAGAAACTTTTTCTGCCTAATTATTCGTTTACTCTTTTTTGAAATATGTTTCATCACGCTTTACATAAGACCTCCTACAGATACACACTTATATTATAAACCTTTTTTTGTTAAATCACAAGCAAAATTTGAAATTTTCACATAGCCTGCCGGATTACCTTACGTCAAAAAGCTGCGCATATCCCGTGCGTACAAATATGTATTTCATTATATTTAAAAAGTCCTTCTCCGTCTCGCCCAGATCGCTTCGCCTGTCCACGCCAAAATCCTTATAATTGACGGGCTCAACCGCCCTGTTCATAGCTTCATTATTTGACAGAGCAGTTAACGTCGGATAAGCGCCTTCGGTGTACGCGAACGCTTCTCCAAGACCTATGTCCTCTCCTCTCGCCATGCTCTTTATATCTGCATTTGAGCTAAAAGCCGTCGCCGCAGTTATGCCTTCTGCTGCAGTGCTGTCTCCTGCTGCCCAATCTCTCATGCCTGTCGCATACATATCGTAAAAACAGTTCGCAAACTTAGCTGCGGAGAAGTTCTCAGCCTTGTTGATAAAGCCTCCTATGCTCTGCGGTTCGCTCATGTCCAGCTTTTTATATCCTACGCTGCCCGCCGCATAGCAGTTTTCAAATTCAGCCGTTGTTTTAATCGTACCCGGCGCGCAAGCAAACCCGCCTTGTTCCACGCCATTTTCGCCTTCTGCAAGCAAAGTCGTAAAGCAATTCTTAAAGCTGCCGGCGCTGTCCTCCGAGAAAAGTATGAAGCCTGCAATGTTGTCAGACGCAGATAGCTTTCCCGAAGCGAAGCAGCTCTCCGCTGTAACGTCCTTTGATACAGCAAACCCGGCCGCATCTGAAACAGCCTTTATATCTGTCTCTGCATAGCAGGAAACAAAATCTGCCGCACCGTTTTGACCTGCCGTAAAACCTGCCGCTCTCGGTCCCTTGGCGTAAAGCTTTCCGCAGCTGACTCCGCATTCCGACACTGACGCTCCTTGAGTTCCTAAGAGATATGCAAAACCCGAAACGCAGTCCCCGCCGTAAACCGACGTATTTTCAACACTGCAGTTCTTAACGTCAGCCTTTCCGCAGAACGTGCCGAGCGGACTTGCGACACCCTCCGCCGTATAAAACAGGGAATTCAGTACATGCACATTTTCGAGAACGACGTCGCCGCCGACGCTGTAAAACAGGCCGGCATCTTTTTCACTCACTATAACCGCGCAGTCAAACGTCAAATCTTTAACCGTAAGATATCCGCCGTTTACTATAAAACCGCCGAATCCGCCGTCCTCATCGTACACGCCGAGATTGTATATCGTGTGTCCTTCTCCCAGCAAAGTTATCGCTTTGTTTCCCGCGCCTATAGCTTCCCAATTAGCCGTAACGCCGTTTAAATCTATATCATTTGCGAGCTGTACAGTCTGACCTCCGACACAATGAGCCAGAGCATACGCCAGCTGTTCTCCGGAATATACCGTCCATACTCCGTCTTTATGAGACGGAATTCTGGAAGCGCTATCCGACGCCGCGCTCTGTGTCGTATTTGCTTCATTTCCCGACCAAACCGGTGCTCCTTTTGCATCCGACCATGAAAAAGCGCCCATAGTATCGTTCATAAAATAACTGTTTATATCGTTTATCCTGTCGGATGAAGTTATGTCTCCCGTAAACACACTCATATATGCTTCGCTGCCCGAAGTGCGGGAATTCTGCTGAATGAAGCTAAGCATCGCTTTTCCGTTGCTCTTCTCCGCGCTCTGCTCGGCCGCATAAAGCGGACAGCTTATATTTCCCGTATCATGCACGCCTCCTGCGCATGTGCAGGCGTTCCCAAACTTTTCACAGCTTTCGAGATGCTCATACGCTTCGCTGTCAGAATCTATGCCGCACGAACAATCTGATTTGCCCGAAGTATAGTCAGGCGAGGGTACGTCTTGCGCCGCAGGCGCAGATTGAGTCTGAGTCGCCTTTTTTACAAGATGAAGAACTCCGTAAGGATGAGAGAGCGCGTAGGTATAATTGGCAAAAACCGCAGTAAAATAATAATCGCCTTTAACATCCTTTTTGTAGTTTTGGCAGACCCATTTCACAGACAAATCTATGACCTCTCCCGAGACCTTTCCGTTTTTGTCGGAAGCGTACCATGTGTTATTCTCCCCGTCGATAGAGCCGTACACTCTGTATTGCGTATCTCCGTCTGTCCCGACGAACTTATATACAACTTGTTTTCCGTCTTTATACAAATCCTCTGCATTATCCGGCAGGGAATAGCCGCGAGTATAGTAGCCGTTGTTTCCATCTCTGTTAGCTCTCGCCTGCTTAAAATCACCGCTGCTCTTGCCCTCCGGCAGCTCTATAATCGCACGAATTGACTCGGGCAGCGACAAATCTTCAGATTCAGTGC
>UQXU01000101.1 GCA_900545085.1 uncultured Eubacteriales bacterium | reverse complement strand
ACAGCCCAAAAGACTTCGATTAACCCCGCGAATATCAGATATACCCATGCCATAATATAAGAACCTCCTGTGAAAAAATAAAAAGCATTTACAAATGTGTCTGCTTTGGCCTGACGGCACATCTACAAATGCTGTCACTCGCCCGGCGGCGAGTCATGTTATTTACAGTCAGTAGTATATCATAATGTACTTTCGATTTCAAGACTTACAAGACCTAGACAATGCGTCATGTCTATTTTGAAATAATTACATCAGTGACTCCGGGCAGAGAGTGTGGTACAATAGTTGGAGCAATGCAAAGGAGACGGAATGGCGAATACTAACAGATTTAAAATAAACGGGCTGCGGCTGGAGTTGGGGGAGAGCGAAGCGATGCTTCCCGTGCTTGCGGCTAAAAAACTCGGGATATCGCAGGGAGATATTTTGTCTTTGCGCATACTTCGAAGAAGTCTGGACGCGAGAAAAAAGAACGACATATTTGTTTCATATAATATTGAAGCGGAGGTGGACGGGGCTTGCTCCGCTCTGCTGCTTCGGCGCGGATGGAGCGCGATGCCTCCGGAGCAGGAGGAGGAAATCATCCGAGGGACTGAACAGTTGAAAGGCAGGGTGGTCGTTGTCGGCGCAGGCCCTGCGGGTCTGGCGGCGGCATATGAGCTGGCTAAGCAGGGTATGCGCCCTCTGCTGATAGAACGCGGAAAGGCAATGCCCCAAAGAGAGGCGGATGTAAAAAAGCTGCGAGAGAGCGGAGAACTGGATGGTGAGAGCAACGTTTGCTTTGGTGAAGGAGGAGCGGGCGCTTTCTCTGACGGTAAGCTGACGACAAGAATAAAGCGCGCTCAGCCCGCGTTGAGAATGCTCGTGGAAAATGGAGCGCCTCAAAGCATAGCTTACGATGCTAAGCCGCATCTCGGCACGGAGAATATACGCGCGGTCGTTGTGAACATGCGGAACAGGATAATAGAGATGGGCGGAGAAGTAATATTCTCTGCCAAATTAACAGGAATAGAAACAAAAGACGGCAGCCTGAACGCAATAATATATGAAAAAAACGGAGCGAGCGTAAGAGTTGAGACAAACGCATGTGTGCTGGCTATAGGTCATAGCGCGAGGGATACGGCTGAGTATCTTCTCTCGGCAGGAATGAAGCTGGAACCGAAAGCTTTTGCGATAGGTCTGCGCATAGAGCATAAAAGAGATATGATAGACAAAAGACAGTATGGCGAGCTGGCTTCTCATCCGGCGCTTTCTGCCGCAGATTATAAGCTGACGGCGAATGTCGGAGGGCGCGGAGTATATACGTTCTGCATGTGCCCCGGCGGCGAGGTCATATGTTCCGCCACGGAGCAGGGGATGAACGCAGTCAACGGAATGAGCTATTTTGCGCGCGATATGGAGAATTCCAACAGTGCGGTAGTGGCGCAGATCCCGGCGGCGGGCGCTCCCTTGGGCGGCGTGGAGCTTCAGCGGATATGCGAGGCGGCGGCGTTTAACGCGGCAGGCGGAGGGTATATGGCTCCTGTGCAGTCTGCGTTGAGCTTTGTAAGGAATGAGAAAGCCGCCATGCCTGTTAGGGTGAAGCCTTCGTATCTTCCGGGGACTGCGCTTTGTGAATTGAGAACGTGTTTGCCGACGGATGTTTCGAATTCAATTGCTTCTGCTCTGGCGGTATTCGAACGCTGTATCCCGGGGTTTTTGACGGAAGGCTTGCTGACGGGCGTCGAAACGCGGACGTCCTCTCCTTTTCGAATGGTTAGGGAGAGTGACGGCTGTGCAGAATGCCTGCGCGGGCTGTACCCTGCGGGAGAAGGAGCGGGCTACGCCGGGGGCATAGTTTCAAGCGCGGCGGACGGCATTATGGCGGCGAGGCACATTCTCGCCGAATTTTCTGAGGCAAAGTGATGCGTTTTTTGACTGTAGATAATGAGAAATGCTTGAAATGCGGTATGTGCGCGGAGGCGTGTCAGTTTGGCGCTCTCTTACTTCAAGAGGAAATATTCTTCAAAGCGGCGGCATGCATTGCGGAATGCAGAGCATGTGAACTGGCGTGTGCTCAGGGTGCTGTTGAGATATTAGAATGTGCCGGATGTGAATCGTGCGGAGGCTGCAAGAGCTGCAAATGCGGATAATTCATATTAAATTTACATGTCGATTGCTCGAAGAATCCGTTAATTGATATATAAATAGTTGTAATGAAACAAAAAACAAGATATAATCTAAAAAGTAAAAATGGAATTTGCCGAGTGCTGTCGATGCGGCAGGAAGTAATTGGAGGACATAACTTATTATGAGTACAAGAGTAAAAGTGCTTACGGTGATACTCGTCGTATTAGTCTTAGTAGCGGCGGGGCTGGTATATTGGGTATTCGGCGTAGCAGGCGGGATAATAAAAGACCCGGGAAGCGCGTTTGACAAAACCGGCGCCGACCAGCTTGCGGACGATACAGGAAGCTATAAATTTGATACAGACATAGTTAACATACTGCTTTTGGGATTGGATTCCAATGCCGAGAGGGAACAGCAGAACAAAGGATACCGAAGTGACGTAATCATACTCTGTTCAATGAATACAAAGACAAATGATGTTACTCTGCTCTCTATTCCGAGAGACACATATGCTCATGTGTACACGCTTGATTCCAACGGAAACGCAACTACCGATACGTACCGAAAGATAAATGCGGCGTATGCTTTGGTAGACGGAGATCATGACATGCGTGCTAAAAACGCTATAACTTCAGTGAAAGAGCTGCTGAGCTGCAGCGGCAGATTGAACGTGCCTATAGACTATTACTTTACAATAGATATGGATGGCATTGACGAGCTTTGCGATTTGCTGGGCGGCGTTGAAGTCACGTTAGATGTAGACGTTCCTCTGATAGACCCGAATCACGATTCGCTTACGGGAGGATATGTGGGACGTGCGGGCGAGACGGTCACACTGACAGGCGACGCGGCGAATTCGTATTTGAGATGCCGCAAAAATATTCCGGGCGAGGAGGCGGGCCGCCGTGCGCATCAGAGAACTTTTATGCTGGCGGCTGCAAAAAAGATAAAAAGTCTGGGAATAGGCTCCGTGGCGAATCTCTTTGTGCAGATGCAGGAATTTGCGTATACGAACTTGAGCGCGGAGCAAGCGGTGGCGGTAGCGTCTATATTCAGAAATGTAGATATGGACAGTGTAAATCTCGACAACATTCCGGGAGAATCTGAGGATGGCGGCAGCTATTTCTACTATGCGAACGAAGCGGGGATGTACAATCAGATGCGCGAGATACTTTACAATAAATCAGAATAAAACAAATCTAACAGGCAGCGGGCTTCGGCTCGCTGTTTTTTATGCAGTAATATAAGGACAAAAGACGGCATATGCTGTACAAAAAAAGAGTGCGAGGTGCATTATGAATGATAAAAACGAAACCAAAGTCAGCTTTTCCGCCAGATCTCGACCGACGCCTGAGGTGAAGAAAAAGCAAAAGCTTTTGAACAAGGGTACTGTATACCGCGGCGTAGTCGTATGCTTAGCGATAGTGCTGGGTCTGGCTGCGGTGCGGAATATTGATCTGAGGCTGGCTGCGGAGACGAACGCTGAGAGTGATATAGGACGGCTTAAATTTGTCGGATCGGATGCATCGGAAAATGCGCTGGGCGTGTCGGCGGAGGCGTATTGTGAACCGTTGGAAGGGGAGGTGGTTCAGACATTCTCGGGGAGCGATGTGAAAATAGCCGGGGCCGAGAGCTCGGAGGTGTGCTCTATGCTTTCGGGCAATGTCACGGCGACGAGTTTAGACAGCGTAACTATAGCGAATTCAAACGGCACAAAGACGACATATAACGGAGTGTCTCCGAGAGTCAGCGTGGGGCAGGCCGTTTCGGGAGCGCAGGTGATAGGGACGCTGAGCGGAGAAATATTGAGCGTGGAGACGCTGAGCGGGATAGGATATATAGATTCGCTGGACGGAGACGAAATGTCGTCGTACAGCATGACTGACGAGGAAACATGACATTAAGCTTTTTCGGCGGGCGGCTGCGCGTTAATCTGCTTTTGCTGCCCGTCGCCGCTTTTATGATGGCTGTGAGCGGTATTGACAGAGCGATTGCTTTCTTCTGCGCCCTGCTTCTGCATGAGGGGGCGCATGGAGCTGCTGCGTCGGCGCTGGGCGTCAGAGTAGAGAGCGTGGAACTGCTGCCCTTCGGGTGCGCCGCGAATATGGAAAGCATGGCCCTTGTGAGCGCGGGGAGCGAGGCCATAATAGCGGCGGCCGGACCATGCGCAAATATATTATTTGCCGCTCTGCTGGGGTGTCTTCCGGAAGAAACTGTGTTTTCCGCTGCGCTTTTTAATTCGAATGCGGCTCTCGCCTGCATTAATCTGCTTCCCGCTCTTCCTATGGACGGCGGAAGGATATTTGCGTCTGTGCTCAGATTGGGATTAACTCCTGCTCGTGCAGCTAAAATTTCAGGTGCAATAGGAGCGGCGGCGGGCGCATGTGTTTTTGCAGCAGGCGTATATATGGCGGTTTGCGGCGAGGTAAATCCGACATTGTTTATTGTAGGAGCTTTTATGAGTTATTCAGGTATAAAATACGTTAAAAGCAGTGAGTTTATGTATATGCGCAGGCTTACAGCTCTGCCGGGAGAAATGGCGAGGAGAGGAAGCGCGGAGGTAAGGACATTAGCAATGCATGAAAATCATACTCTGGGTGAAGCTCTGACCAGAATGGATGCTAGGC
>UQXU01000100.1 GCA_900545085.1 uncultured Eubacteriales bacterium | reverse complement strand
GAGATGAAATCCCCCTATGCCTTTTACAGCCGCTATGCCTCCGCTGCTTATAACTCTGCGCGTATAGGTTATCGCCTCTCTGCCGCGTTTTTCCGTGCCTATCAGATAGACCTCAGGCCCGCAGTCATTGCAGCAGACCGGCTGAGCGTCGTATCTTCTAGTCTCAGGGCTGTGGTATTCCTCAGCACAATCTCTGCACATCGGGAAGTCCTTCATGCTTGTTCGCTCTCTGTCATATGGAAGCGCATCCAGTATAGTCAGGCGCGGACCACAGCAGGTGCAGTTTATAAAAGGATGGAGATATCGTCTGTCTTTTTTGTCGTAAAGTTCTCGTTTGCAATCGTCGCATATAGCTATATCCGGAGAAATAAATATTTCACCTTTCGTCTTTTCACTTTCAATGATTGAAAACTCATCAAAGCGAGGCATTTCAATATTCTTTACATCTATTTTCAATATTGCCGCCCTTTTGGGAGGCTTCGTCTTCAGAGCATCTAAAAACCTCTCGACCTGCTCCTCTCTGCCCTGCGCCAATATCTCGACATACGGACCTTTGTTGCATACGCTGCCTCTGACTCCGCATTCAGCAGCATGTCTGCTCACCGTAGGGCGAAAACCTACACCCTGCACTATGCCGTAAACTCTTATTACATTTGTAATATCAGCTTTCATGACTTTACCAATTTTCCCGACACCGCAAAATGAGGCGTGCTTACGAACAATCCTTTAAAACCGGGAACTATCTTCTTTAACGATTCGTCCCCTATAATAACATCATAATCTCCGCTGTCGACCAATTCTGAGAGCGACTCTTCTTCTTTGAGATTCACGTCTCCGGGCATTTCCAGCTCTTTTTTCTTCATAAACCAAGTAGCCGCAGTCACTTCAGAGCATTTTCTAATCTGAAGCTCGCTTCGGATTGAATTTGCGATAACCTGCTGGTGAACTACAAGTACCTTCTTGCCTGAAAAATCCAAATCAGGAATGAGCTTATCTGCTATCGGATACCCGACATCGTATGGAGTGCCGAATTTCTCCTGCAAATACTTAGCTGTTTTCAAGCCGGCCGGAGATACTACAAGATTTCTTTCTGCCTCCGACGCTTTCTCTACATCGTCAAGACCCGCTCCCATGCCGTAACAAATCGCCTCTAAGCCCTGTTCGTTAAAATACTGTCTCAAATCTTCCGCCGCGGTCAGGTTGCTCAAATCGAGCGGAGTTGCGCCTACAACGCCTACTTTGCCTTTTTTTACGGGAAGCTTTTCTTTAGAAAAAGTTTTAAAAAGCGTAAGATACGCTTCCTCTTCGCCTTTGTCGTAAAGCTCCATACCCGTAGCTTCCACCGTAATGACAGGCAAATGAGTCTTTTTTTCCGTGAGACGCTTCAGCGCTCTGTAATCTGTGCCGATTACAGCGGGAACAGGAGTTCCTATAATCGCGGCGAATTTAGCGGAGACTTTGTTCGCTACGTCCGCAAGTCTGGAAGCCAGGCGTTCGTCTCTGCCCATTATGGCGTCCATATCTCTCAATCCCGCGCTGAAAATAGCGCTCTTGCTCTCGAACCATCTAGGTTCGTCAAACCCGCATACATTGCCGGCGCATCCGCCGGCGTCGCAGATAACGATTATCCCTCCCAGCTCATACAACACGGAAACCGCGCCCGACTGGTCGGGAGCGAATGGAGTTAGATGCTTCCAAAGACCTTTCATTCTGTTTCTCCTTTCTGCCCGCCGAGCACATCCGCCAGCGATTCAAACAGCCATCGAACTCCCGCATATCCAAAAGGCTGTATATCCTGATTCCACTGCAAATTCGGGCTGTCGGGGTGATAATAGCCTGCGTCTTTTCCTATAGTCATGTCAGCGTGAGCCTCGCTGCAATCGTAATAAATCATTGTCGGCTCGAGATTTGCAAATACCTTTGTATCAGGGCTAAGCTCGGCGAGACGGCGCAAGTACACAAAATTCTCGGCGTTTATCGTGCCGTATATCTCAGAAACCTTGAACCCATACCTGACAAGCGCCAAAGACAGCTCAAAAGAATCTCCATTCATGCACTCTCCGACGGCAAACGTCAAGCTTCCGTAAGTGTTTTTAAATCTCTCGACGGCATTTTCAGCCGCCGCTTTTTCGTTAGAGTCATCAAAATGCACGCCTAACGCAGCTCCCAAAGCCTTATATTGACTTTCAATTTTATCTGTTTGATATAAGCGGGTCAGCTCTATAGAAGGTATCTTTAATTTTTCCTCGAAGTCCTGCGCGGCGGGACGAGCCTCGGGGTTGAGGAGCAGATTGAAATTGGCTTCTGCCATGGTCAGATATTCTTCGTAATCCTTACATCGAGATATTTCATTTATCTTGCGCACGCCTGCCTGCCTCAGCAGAGTGTAAAGCTCACAGTCATCCATCAGCGGCGAAAAATATCCCAAAATATTGACAGTAGTTCCCTTCTTTTTCATTGGCTTCAGCAGAGAATACAGAGACTGCCGCACATGAACCATGGGAGGCTTTCTGCCCTCGCGCGTAAGAGCGTACATATAGCACGGGCGCACGGGAATGCCGACCTTTTCCTCTGCCTTTCTGCAAACTCGCTCCATATCCGTACCCAGAAGTGCATCTACACACGTAATACATATCATCACCACAGACGGCATCTTAGGAAGGCTGTCGCAAACCTCCTGAACAGCATCAGGGACTTTACTTAGATGGCGGCCCGTCACTATGTCAGTCTCGTCCATTATCAGATAAAAAAACCGATTGTCATATTCTCTCATCGAGCTTATCAGCGATGTATTTCTGCCGCAGCACCCCGGAGCGACCAGAAGCATGACGGAATCAGGAATAGACAAGCCGGCGCGTTTTACTCCGAATCCCTCCGCACCCGGGGAGTTAAACGCCAGCGTAGCAGGCGAGCTGTATATAAGATGCGTGCCGGATATAAGTTCGGGCGGAATACCGTCTTTCCCTCTCTGAGCCAAATCCTCGGCTGTATAGTAAATTGCTTTCTCAATCATTTGCGCTCTCCTTCAGCAGCTTTTCCGCCAAGTCAAAGAAACATCGGCTTATCGGCGAGCTGGGGTCCCCTTCTATGACAGTCTTTCCCATATCCTCAAAGCGCGTTATTTCATCGCTGCGCGGTACTTCTCCAACTATCTTCAATCCCGCTTCTTTTGCAAAGGCTTCGACCTTTTCCGTCTCATTTTCTACATTTCTGTGATTGAGTACAATTCCGAAGACTGTCGCATAACCACGGTCTTCAAAATTATTAACAGCACAGTTTATATTGTTTGCAGCATAGAGAGCCATCTTTTCGCCTGACGTCACTATCAAAACTTTCTCGGCGTATCCTTCTCTTATCGGCGCGGCAAAGCCTCCGCATACCACGTCTCCGAGAACATCGTACAGCACCACGTCCGGCTGCCATTTTTCAAAAAGGCGCATATCGTCCAGCAAATTAAACGTAGCGATTATGCCTCTTCCCGCGCAGCCCAAGCCCGGCGTCGGACCGCCTGTCTCAATGCAGAGAACTCCTCCATATCCAACTTTAGATATCTGCTCCAAAGTTTCCGGATCTTCCTCCATCTCTCGCATATAATTCATAACCGGAAGAAGCGGCTCTCCTCCCAGAAGATTTATCGTCGAATCGGCTTTTGGATCACATCCTATTTGTATGACCTTTTTTCCCATAGCCGCAAAGGCAGCTGACAGATTGCTTGTCACCGTAGATTTTCCAATGCCGCCCTTTCCGTATATTGCTACCTTAAGCATATAAGTACCTCCTGTTACTAGCTGCGTATAAACAAAAAACTCTCCCGCCATGACAACGAAAGAGCTGTGTATTCTATATATAAACAAAAATATATATCACAATAATTCCTGCTCGGATATATCCTCGCTGTCAAAATATTAAGTGAATTAATTTTATCAGGCTTACAAATCGAATGATAATCTCTTTGTCAGCTTTGTTTCTTACATTATATTCTATACACTTGTTTATGTCAACTTAATCATACATTTTTGTTATTTTTTTACTATTTACTTATCAAAAGACACTCTGCTTTTTTGCAGAGTGTCTTGCAAAAGCTCATATGCTTTTTCGGTTGTATTTAATTATTTATCGCCCCAAACTTCCTCAGCGATTTCCTTAACAAGCGCAAGCTTAGCCCACTGTTCTTCTTCCGTAAGCTTATTGCCTATCTCACAAGAAGCAAAGCCGCACTGCGGACTGAGATAGAGGTTATCAAGCGGAACGTATTTTGCGGCTTCGTGGATACGCTCAATTACTGCTGCTTTATCTTCCAGCTCAGGAGTTTTAGTTGTGATAAGACCGAGCACTACTTTTTTGCCGTCGGGTATCGTCTTGAGCGGTTCAAAGCCGCCGGAGCGCTCGTCGTCATACTCAAGATAGTAAGCATCGACGTTCTCACGCTCAAACAGGAAGCTTGCAACAGAATCATAAGCTCCGCTGCTGAAAAACGTGGAGTGATAATTTCCTCTGCAAACATGAGTATTTATAACCAAGTCGTCCGGTTTTCCTTCGATAGCAAGATTATTAACTTTTAAAAGAAGCTCCATAATCTCCTGGAGGTCTGTGCCTTCGCTGTATCTGCTGCAGCTGCCTTCAGATACGCATACGCCCCATGTGCAGTCATCGAACTGAATATTTCGGCAGCCTGCGTCGTAGAGATCCTTAATAACCCGGCGGTAGCCTGCCGCTATATCGTTAATAAGCTCGTCGTTTTCGGGATAGATTTTTCTCGTTGATTCAATGTTCATTGCCAAAATCATTTGCTGAAAAAACTGAGCCGGAGCAGGCATTGTCTGCTTCGCAACTGTGTTCTCATCTTCCAACGCTTTCACAAACTTGTAGTGCTCAACGAACGGATGATTTTCAGCAGAAATTTTTCCCACAAGATA
>UQXU01000099.1 GCA_900545085.1 uncultured Eubacteriales bacterium | reverse complement strand
AAGTGCCGTCTTTTATACATATCAGGTCCTCTTGAAATTAACTCTGTGTCTCAAATCTATTATTACGTCGAATATACCGAGCCACGTGAATACCTGCGGAACGCCGACTATTCCTGCGGCGATTATTATAATGCGCAGTATGCGGTATTTAATCTTAAATTTGAATAAATAGTCGAAAAATACCATGCCCATGAACGTGAATACGATAGAAACTAAAGAGCTGAGGATCTGAGCGGGAACGACTAAAGATTCTATGCCGAATAAACTCGGAACATATGACAGAAAATAAGTAATAACAATGTAAGGAACAAAAGGACGCGGAATATAAAAATCGCTGAAAGCAGGCATGGGCTTTAGCGTTGCTCCGAAAAGTGAGGCAAGCTTACGAGTCAAAGCTTGATATATTACGCCGAATATAACAGAGGCGGACGACGCATAAGATGGAAGAAGCACTGCCAAGGTAGATTTCAGCGTGTCGATATTATCCGTTACATATTTTGCCATGTCTTCGGGAGAGAGCGCGAGCATTTTGTTGAGGGTGTCGGCGCTTGTTCCGTATGCCGCATCCTGAGCTATAAGAATGAGATAATACGGCGCGCTGTAAGCGGGATAAGCTTCGATGGAGCTTTCTATCATGGAGACCATGTATGACGCCAGATCCATTCCGACGCTTACGGCTATAGCGAGCCCGGTAAGCATCACTCCGAGAAACACGCCCGCTACGCTGAGAGCGACTGTGTAAAATGCAGAAAGAGTTCTGCTTTGCGCGAGTGCGCACGAGATTGTCGTGCAGACCGTATATATCAGCACATACAACCAGAGCGAGCCGGAGAGAAGAGCGCAGGCGACGGCTTCGAATGCGATGCAAACGGGTAAAGCCTGCTTTGGTTTGCCCACGGATAAACATGAGACAATCGCGGGCACAGGCAGCAGAAGAGCTGCTAAAATGGTGTAGTTGGTAAGATATGCCAACACGGCGAAAGTGACCGCGCCGGCTGCGACAGATGTAATTTTAGCTTTGTTATCAGTCATTTTTTAAGCTCCGTAATCGACTACTATATTGTACCATATGATAACATAAAACACGGACAAATTCAAACTCTGGAGGCGTTTAACACAAAACCTACGTATTTCAAATAAATAAAAAAATAGAGATATCGGCAAATGAGCGGCAAAATATGTTGAGGTTTTTTAAATAGAATGATATAATCTGATATTAAGGAATACGGCGGCTTCGCTGTCCTTAAATTCAACACTGCAAAGAAAAGAGGTCCTTAAACGGATGCGCTTAATTTTTCTAGAACACAAGAGGTTTCTCCAACAGATATTCAGATTGGCTAAAAGCGAGCTGATAAAGTCTTACAAAGGCTCTGCTCTCGGTCCCGTTTGGTCTGTAATAAAACCCGGTATAACGATATTCGTTTATTGGTTTGCTTTTCAGATAGGTTTGCGCGCGGCGAGAACCGTAACCGTGGCGGGGATAACGGTGGATTTCTTTCAGTTCCTGATGGTAGGTCTGACCCCATGGTTCTTCATGAAAGAGGCAATCCTGAAAGGAGCGAACTGTTTCAGAGCAAAAAAAGCTTTTGTAACTAAGATGAGCTTCCCTGTATCCACCATTCCGACATACAAACTGTTGTCAGAATTGATAAGTCATGTGCTTCTGCTGGCGGTGGTTTATGTTGTGCTTATACTGACCGGAGGGAAACCGTCTGTTTACAATTTGCAAATATTTTTCTATATGCCGTTTATGTATATGTTTTTCGTGTTTCTCGCATGGATTACGGCCCCTCTCAGCGTAATAAGCGTAGACTTTTTGAATATAGTCCGCTCCATAATAGCGGCGATATTCTGGCTGTCAGGCATAATCTACAATCCGTACGGTTTGGATTCGGAGCTGCTGCGGACGGTGATGATGGGAACGCCGGTGGCGTACTTTGCTAACGGATACAGAAACGCATTCCTTTTTGAACAGTGGTTTTGGGAGACTCCGTATGAGACAGGTATGATGATATTATGGACAATTGTCGTATTTATACTCGGATTGTACACTTATACCAGACTCAGGAAGAAGATTCCGGACATGCTATAGGAGATGATTTGCTATGCAGGAAGAAATTAAAAATATAAAAAATACAGAGGCGTCCGAGCCGAAAACTCCGGAAAATGCAGAAAAAGATCAGGAAGAGCAGGATTTTTCCAACGCTCCCGTTGTCATTTCGTTTAAGAATGTCAGCAAGACATATAAGCTGTACAAAGATGACAGACAGCGTTTTTTGGGAATGTTTTTAAAAAAGCGCATAAAGTATACGGAATTCCACGCTCTCAAAGATTTTAATTTGGAAATCCGCAAAGGAGAAAGCGTAGGCTTTGTCGGGCGAAACGGAGCCGGCAAGTCTACTTTGCTGAAGCTCGTCACCGGAGTTGCGTTTCCGGATAAAGGCACAGTGAAGGTAAACGGACAGGTGGCGGCGTTGTTGGAACTGGCGGCGGGTTTCGATTCGGAGATGACAGGGCGAGAGAACATTGCGCTCAAATGCTGCATACTCGGGCTTAATAATGCCAGAATAAAAGAAATAGAAGAAGATGTTATAGAATTTGCAGATATAGGCGATTTTATGGATCAGCCTGTCAGAATGTATTCGAGCGGTATGAAGGCGAGATTGGGTTTTGCAATAAACGTCAGCATTAAGCCGGATATTCTCGTTATAGATGAAGCCCTGAGCGTAGGCGATGCGGCTTTTGCTGAGAAATGCAGACAGAAAATTGCCGAAATCATAAAGAGCGGAGTTACTGTACTCTTTGTCAGCCATGCCAAGGACAGACTGCATGAATTCTGCAAACGCGGCGTGCTTATGGACAAAGGCAAGAAGATAATGGATGACCGTATAGGACCTATTGTGGAAGAGTATGATAAAATGCTCGAGGGCATTAAGAAGCGCAGAAAGGAACAGCAGGAGTCTAAGAAAAAGACAAATGTAATTTGACTTAGTATTAAAGCTAATTAAATTGAGTAAAAAAACCGACCTCCCACTTTTGGAGGTCGGTTTTTTTATCGCTGTATAAAAACGGCGCAGCAGCCGGTAAAACTGCTACGCTTAAAAAGTCTGGCTTTTTTGGGGCGATTTATACAAGCCCGCGTTTTTTGTTTTGCATTATCCCTTAAAAAATCAGCTTTTGAAGAGGCTGAGGTCATATTCGGGGGCAGAATCGAAAGCGAATCCCAGATTGCCGGATACCATATAATAGTTGGCGAAATTGAGCTTGTGCTCGCGGCCATAACGTGCAACGTCAAAAATAATGTGATTAGTTTCACTCTTTTTACCTGCGTTGAGGTCTCTGACTGTAGAAGCATAAGAGTTATCGTCCAGCATCATAAGACTTTTTACATTCTTTTCGATTGTGTCTTCGGGGAGAATATATCCCATATGAGCTGCCATCTCCATTACTTCGCGTACACAGTTCTTGAACATGCTTAGACGCTGACCTTCTTTTAAACCGCCTGCGGAACAATCATAAAAGGATTCAGCAGCCGCCAGAGGAGAAACCATCGAGAATTTTCTGAGGCAGTCGCGCTTGATGTTTTCAGATACAATGCAGCGAATTTTGCAAGCTTCGAGCTCTTTAGCCATGTTATAGATTTCTACAGAGTTCTCGTTGTTTTTCTGACCGAGGACAACGCGGAAAAGCGGACCTTCCTGAATGACCGTGCCGGGAGATTCGATATGAGCTACGACGTATACGCATCCGTCGAGTACGTCAAAGCCTGTTTTATCGCGAAGCATTTCGCCTGCAGATAATACGTTGAGTATGGGAACGATAATGGTTTTTTCTGTGCAGACTCTTTTGATGAGCGGAACTATGCTTTCAAGATCGTAGCTTTTTACGCAGACGAATACTACGTCGGGTGTATCGTTGTAGCTGTCCGCGTCGCAAGCGTTAATCTTTATCATGTTATTGCCGAGTTTAGATGACATAAGGTGCAGACCGTTTTCTTGGATAGCCTTTAGGTGCTCGCCGCGTGCTATCAGAGTAACGTCCTGACCGCCATGCGCCAAGAATCCACCAATGCAGCCGCCTGTGCCGCCTGCGCCTATGACAAGGTATTTCATATTTTTACCTCCAAGAATAATTTTAGATTTTATAATAAATATATGATACCCTATTTTGAAGGAAAATGCACTATATATTTTGTGCAAAAAACTAAATAATTGTACTTTACATAATTACAAGTTAAAACACAAATGCTGAGACGTTATTTTCAGATGATTCGTGATGATATTAAGATATTATATAGATTAATAAAGATATAGAGAAGAATCAGAATTTTAAAAGACAATGTTAAAATAAAGAGTAGAAACAACAAAGGTGAGCATTGAGTTTTATGCTTTTAGAATGCGATTAACATGAAAATATCGCAGTAATAAGGCTGAAAAACTGTTGTTTTTTCACTTTTTTCAAAAAAAGTGATGAATTTGGGATGAATATTTAAGAAAAAGCTGCATAATATTTCGCGGGGAGAGAGGGGTATAGTGGAGAAAGGCGAAAGATAGAAAACGAATTAGGGGGGTATAGGAGGGGAGAGAGTGGATTATGGGTTGGAGATAAGGAAGATAAGTTCGGATTTGCGGGTGAATAGTATTCCAAAATTTTTTGGAAAAAAAGTAAAAAAAGGTGTTGACAAGGGGGAGGGTGTTTGGTATTATATACAGGCACTCGCGCGAGAGGCACGGCGGAAGCCGAGCGGAGCGCGAGAGGACGTTAAAAAGACAATAAGGCGTAATGAAAAGTAAACTTTGAGCAGTAATATTTGTGAGCTAGGCTACTTTACGATTGAAAAGAGAGACGGTCGAGAGACTGTTGAATAAAGTTTTTTAGTAGAGTTTGATCCTGGCTCAGGACGAACGCTGGCGGCGTGCTTAACACATGCAAGT
>UQXU01000098.1 GCA_900545085.1 uncultured Eubacteriales bacterium | reverse complement strand
TCTGAACTCCAGTCACTGCGTCCATCTCGTATGCCGTCTTCTGCTTGAAAAAAAACACATTGTCATCACCAATCCCGAGACGGCCGAAGAAAAAACCTACCTTATTCCTTACGGCTTCCGCAAGAAGTTCAACAGCGATAAGGATGAAAACGGCAATATAACCGCCGTATACTGCACATACGATCCCTTGTCCAAGACGGGAGACGTAAACTCCAAGCGCAAGATAAAAGGCACGCTGCACTGGGTAGACGCTTCCAAGGCAGCGGACGCCACCGTTCGTATGTACGATTATCTGCTCACGGAGGAAACAGAGGGCGACTTCATGGAGAGGCTGAACCCCAACTCGATAGAAGTGCTCAGCGCCAAAATTGAACCTCACCTTCTCAGCGCAAAGCCGGGGGACCGCTTCCAGTTCATGCGCATGGGCTATTTTTGCGCCGACTCCAAAGAGCATTCCGCAGAGCAGCCCACCTTCAATAAAATCGTCTCGCTCAAAGACAGCTTCGCTAAAGCGATGAAGAAATAATCAACTCCGCTTTTTGTGAAACTTGACATATAGACATATATAATTAGTAAACAGAGGAAACAGAAGAGAATGAAAGTAAGAACAAGATTCGCACCCAGCCCGACAGGATACCTGCACATCGGCGGCGTGCGCACAGCGCTTTACGCATGGCTCTACGCCAAGAAAAACGGCGGGGATTTCATACTTCGCATAGAAGATACAGACAGAGAAAGACTCGTCGAGAGCGCATGCGACATAATATACTCCACCCTCAAGGACTGCGGTCTCACATATGACGAAGGTCCGGACGTCGGCGGGGATTTCGGCCCTTATATACAGAGCGACCGTAAGGACATATACCTAAAATATGCCGAGCAGCTCGTCGAGCAGGGCGACGCATACTATTGCTTCTGCACCAAGGAGCGTCTGCAAGAGCTGAAGGACGAGGCCGGCAAAAAGGGCGAAGTAGCAAAATACGACAAGCATTGCTCTCATATCCCGCTCGAGGAGGCTAAACGCCGAGTCGCCGCCGGAGAAAGCTACGTCATACGTCAGAATATCCCGACAGATGGCGAAAGCAGCTATGACGACATGGTTTACGGCACTATCTCCGTACCCATGAGCGATATGGAGGACAACATACTAATAAAAAGCGACGGCTGGCCCACATACAATCTCGCCAACGTAATAGACGACCATCTGATGGGTATAACGCACGTCATACGCGGAATAGAGTATCTCAGCTCTACTCCCAAATACAATCTCCTATACGACGCATTCGGATGGGAAAGACCCAAGTACATACACCTCCCCCCCGTTATGAAGGACAAGCAGCACAAGCTCTCCAAGAGAAACGGAGACGCCTCCTATGAGGACTTCATAAAAAAAGGCTATCTCAAAGAGGCAATAATAAACTACATCGCGCTTCTCGGCTGGAGCCCCGGCGGCGAACAGGAGATATTCTCTCTGTCCGAGCTGGCAGAGGCTTTTGACCTTGACGGAATAAGCAAGTCCCCGTCTATATTCGATAACGAAAAGCTGACGTGGATGAACGCACAGTATATCAGCCGAATGGACACCGACGAATTCCTCGAGAGAGCTAAGCCCTATTTTGACGAAGCTCTAAAAGGAGAGTTCGACCGCAGATTTATCGCTGAGCTGCTCCAGCCCAGGCTGGAAACTCTCGCGCAAATTCCGGAAAAGATCTCTTTTTTAAGCGAAATGCCGGACTACGACATAGAGCTCTATACTCATAAAAAGATGAAAACTAATCCTGAAATCTCCCTTCCCATACTCGAAGGGCTTCTCCCCGTTATGGAATCGCAGGAGGATTACAGCGCAGCCGCTCTGCACGACGCTGTAATGGATTACATTAAAACAACAGGTGAGAAAAACGGTAAAATACTCTGGCCGCTCAGAATCGCCATAACAGGCACAAAGGTCACACCGGGCGGCGCTTTTGAGGCAGCTGCCCTGCTCGGCAAAGATGAAACACTCCGCAGACTTCGCCTAAGCATAGACAAGCTCAAATCATCTATATCTTAAATATAAAAAACAAATCGGCCTTACACCTTTTTATATAGGTATAAGGTCGGTTTTTATTATGCTAAATATTTTAATTTATTTTTACTGTATGCGAACGGCAGAGGCGCCTGAACTTGCGCTCGCTGACGCGCTTGCGCCGGACGCTGCACTCGCGCTCGGCGATGCGCTTGCGCTAGGCGCTGCGCTCTCGCTCGGAGATGCGCTCTCGCTCGGAGACGCGCTTTCCTCAGAATTATCCGAGGTTTCATCCTGCTGCTCATATGTACCCAGCAGCATCTCGCGCGCAATGTCAAATTTAGCAGGGTTTCCTGTCTCTCTCGGACCCTCTATGAGCACAAGAACCAGCTTATCACCGTCCTCCTGGAATGCAACAACCCACGAGTTTGTCTCTGTTTTATCGCTGCCCTTGAGAGCCGTACCTGTTTTGGCCACTATCTTCTGTCCGTCTATCCGCAGGGCCTTAGCCGTGCTGTTGTCTGAGCCGTACACCACCTCTCTCAAGCCTTCCATCACATCCTCCATCGTACTTAAAGATATACCCGATTGCTTCCAGACCGTCCTTTGGGATTTGTACGTCTGCTCATAATTCTGGGCGTCTCCCTGATAGATGGAATCCACAAGACGGGGCTGTAATATATCTCCGTCGTTTGAAAACATTGTGTACATAGTTATGATCTGAAGCGGAGTATACAGCAGCTCGCCCTGACCAAATGCCATATCGGCCAGCAGTCTGTCAGAAAGAGTTGTGTCCTCGTTCAACAGCTGAGACGTCGCCGTGCTCAAATCATACGGCACCGCTTCGCCCGTGCCTATGCCGGACAGAAAGTCTTTGAACACACTCGCTCCCTGTTCATCCGAAAGCTTCAGTGCAGCCCATGCAAAATAGATATTGTCAGAGTTCGCAAGACAGTTTATCATATCCATGCCGCCGTAAGTAACTTCGTTTCGTGTTATTGGATAATTAGTCCAAGTCCCGCCTCTGGTCCACGAAAGTTTGTCGTTTACCAGTTCGCTTTCATATGGAAAAACACTGTCCTTAGTTATCGCACCTTTCTCTATACATATAGAGGCCGTAAAAGGCTTGAGAAGAGATCCGGGAATGTACAGCCCTTGAGTCACGCGGTTGTATATCGGGAGTTTTCCGTCTTCATCCGAGAGTTCCTTCCACTTTTCTTCCGACACTCCGAAAAACATATCGTTTACATTATAGGACGGATAGCTGACCTGAGAGAGTACCTCTCCCGTGTTTTTATTCATGACTATCACCACGCCTGTCTGAGTGTCTTTGAGCTGTGTTTCCATCTGATAGTAGGCACGCTGCTGCAGCTCGTCATCTATCGTCAGAACTACATCCTGACCGTCTTCTGCCGCCTTTTCATAAAGCACGGATTTAACTCCGCCGTCAGAGTTTATCAGCACAACGCGCATTCCGTCTTTCGCCAGCATCTTATCATTATACGCGCTCTCTATTCCCGTTTTTCCAACTACGCTGGAAGAAGAGTATCCCTCATCCGTCAGCTTTTTAAGCGTTTCCTCGTCGGGCTGACCTGTATATCCCGTGACATGAGCATATATAGTCCCGTATGGGTAATATCGCTGATACGTCACGCTGTCAGTATCTATAGTAACGCCTTTTATAGCTGTAAGCTGAGCTTCAAGCTCGTCTGAAATGCTCCCGTGCGAAAACGCTTTTACAGAAACTACAGCGTAGTTGTTCTCCACGGCAGAGGCATATGCTGTTTTTATTTTCTCCTGCTCTGTATCGCTCAGGCTTAATATAGACGCAAGGCTGGAAACTGTAGTATCTATGTCCAAATTGTCTCCCGCCTCGACGAGAGATATGCAGACAGTATCTGCATATGTATTTTGCGCTATCAGAGTTCCATCCGAAGTAAATATCTCGCCGCGCTGGCCCGGCAGAGTTATGTATTTAATTTTGTCTCCGCTTTCATAATTCTCCAGTATCATTTCCGGATCGTACTGCAGATAATATTTATCTCCGTTAAGTACTATGCGCGGATTACAATCAAAAGTTATATCGCCTATTTTTTCCGATTTGTACGTCACGGTATAAGCGAAATAACTTGTGCCCGCCACCACTGATGTATGAATATCAGAGATGCTTATAGATGAGATCTCCAAAGCATCTATTATGTACTGATAATCCTCTACGAATTGCTCTTTATCCGGCGCATCTCCATACGCAGCTATGCATTCATATGCTTTGTCAAATTTCATATTGCTGACAGCAACGGCGAAGTCAGTCTCCAGCGTTTGTATTTTGTCCGTCTCGCTGGATTTGCATCCTGCCGCACAGAGCAGCATTGCTAATATCAGCGCCGATAAAAAAATATATTTTCTCTTAGATTGCATAAATCATGCTCCAAATCCCGTATTACGCACCAGCGTATGAGTATTATACCGCATTTGAGTGTAAATTTCATAAAAAATGCCAAATATATTTTTGCCATTCTATATCCGGAATATTTCGACCCTCGATGCACATACTATGGCTGTAAAGCAAAAGAAAGGAGATTGTTTGATATGAACAGTCAAAATAGTCAGTCCACATTCGGCGCGCCCGGCGAGCAGAGCGGTCAGAACTGCCGCAATTCGCAGAAGCAGAACTCTCAGCAGAACTGCCACGGTTCGCAGCAGAACTCCCAGCAGCGCAATTCTCAGCAGAATTCCCAGCAGAACTGCCACGGCTCACAGCAGAATTCCCAGCAGAAAAACAGCGTCGGTATGTACCCCCGTTCGCAGAACTCCCAGCAGAACTGCCACGGTTCGCAGCAGAACAAGAATAGCCGCTAAAAAACAGCGCTGACGTTTAAGAGGGCAGAAAAGCCCTCTTTTTTAAAGCAAAAAGCCCGGCGGAGTCCGCCGGGCTTTGTTTATTTCAGTTTTATATTAGTCT
>UQXU01000097.1 GCA_900545085.1 uncultured Eubacteriales bacterium | reverse complement strand
ACGCTTCAGCCAGCTTGTGAAAGAAGAACAGGCAAAAAACCCCGATAAAGAGCTTACGCTCGCGTCGTTAGCCAGCAGACTGGGCAAGAAGATAATAGAAATACAAGACGTTAGCAAGGGGTATGATGGAAAAACACTTATTTCAGACTTTTCTTATAATCTTCTTAGAAACGATCGAATAGGTATTATAGGCCCTAACGGATGTGGAAAATCAACGCTGCTCGATATGATAGCAGGGCTTACGGAGCCGGATAGCGGGAGTATTGTGCGCGGCGAAACTGTAAAAATAGGATATTTTTCTCAGCAAATTGAAGAAGTAGATCCTGATATGCGCGTCATAGAATACGTTCGTGAGATAGGTCATACAGTGCAGACGAGCGAAGGCACGATAACTGCGGGTGCATTGTTGGAAAAATTTCTTTTCCCGCCTGCGGCTCAGTTTGCGCCGATATCCAGACTGTCCGGCGGAGAAAGGCGCAGGCTTACATTAATGCGAGTTCTTATGGGCGCGCCGAACGTACTGCTTCTGGATGAGCCTACAAACGACTTGGATATTGAAACTCTGTCTATATTAGAAGATTTTATAGAGGGTTTTGAAGGTGCGGTGATAGCCGTGTCTCATGACAGGTATTTTCTTGACAAGATAGCAGAGCATGTTTTTGTATTTGAAGACGGCGGAAAGCTCAGAATGTACAACGGCGGATATACTAACTATATGGAAGTTCATAATGCAGAGCTGGCTGAAAAACCAAAGCCGAAGCCTAAACCCAAAAAGGCAAAGCCAAAACCTGCGCAGGAAGCACCTCCCCGGTTGAGGTTCAGCTATAAAGAGCAGCGTGAATATCAGACGATAGATGAAGATATAGAAAAGCTGAATCGAGAGCTTGACGAAGTCAGAGGCGAATTGGAAAGAAACGCATCGGACGCCGCCAAGGTCACTGAGCTTGTGGAATATATAGAAGAATTGGAAGCGAAGTTGTTCGAGAGAGAAGAACGCTGGCTATATCTGAGTGAAAAAGCAGAGCAGATTGAAAAAGATAAAAAAAGCAGACAGCAGTAAAATAACAACCACCGAGTATATCGGTGGTTGTGCTGTATCATATCAAAAGAATTTAAATTTAATTTTGTGTCCGGTTTCAGAAATGGAAGCATAGCTAGTACATAGTACTGTACTGCGCAGCGTTATTGCACAGCATAAAACACCTGCTGCGGCTGCGATTATGTGAGCTGTCGGGTCTGCATTTTGAGGATATCCGGTATAAAAGCAGGGCAGCGACAGTATAGAATATGCTGACGATACGATGGAGAGGATGGCTGCAATAAAAACATACCGTGTCCGAGGTCCGTCAATAAAATAGGCTTTCATGGAGGCGGCAGTATCATCCATAAGTGCGGATCGAACGAGCTCGGGAGAAGTAATGTCTGTATTTAAAACCAGACTTTCATCGCTTTTGGGCATGGCTGAGAAGGCGCTTATCATGCAGAAAAGCAAAGGCAAAGCAAATGCAATCTCGAGACATACCAAGAAGTTGCCATACTCGGTTCCGAGAGATATATTGCAAACAACAAAAATAACGTTGGCAGCATAGGCGATGTTTGCTAATACTATCCATCTGCGGAAAAGCTTCCTCAGATGAGCTTTTTTCGCTATGCCGTTTATGTTGTATTCATTTTCATTCATCGTAGTCTATTACCTCGGAGAGATTTTCATAAACCGCTTTGAGCATTTCGATGAATAAAGACTGTACGTCTTCGCTGAATCCGGAAAAAGCTTTTATCTCAAGGTTTTTCATAACATGGCTGACACGCTTCTGCATGATATGACCTTTTTCTGTCAAATAGACATATGATGTTCGACGGTCAGAGTCGAGATGTCTTCGCTCAACCAACCCGTCAGATACCATTTTGCTTATAAGGCTTGTGACTGTAGCAGGTTCTATCATACATCCTATAGCTATGTCTTTTTGAGGGCTTCCGTCGTGGCTTCCCAGATAATCCAGAACCTTAGGTTGGCCGTGTGAAAGTCCTGATTTATGAAGAGCGGAAAAAAGACGCTTATTAAACTTAGCATTTGTGGTCATTAACAAACTGTACAAATCAACTCTTGTGTCCATGTGTATTCCTCCGAGAAAAACGAAACTTAACTTATTCAGATTTGAAACTATTATATTTCTAAATCATTTACAGGTCAATAGAGTGGGTGTTAAATATTTGTAACAAATTAATATTCTGTAATTATATCGGAGAAGTTGAGGAATTGTAAAATCGGCCCAGCCTTTTCTTTTATACATATGCTTAACCAGTAATTATGCAAACGTATGCTTTGCAGCATGGAGTCTATATCGGGAGATAAAGTATTAAACTTATACATAGGGGATGCAAGACCTGTTCCTATATATTTTAGATAAGCTTCTTTGCGCGTCCATAGCCTGTAGAATTCAGAAGTATGGTCGGATGCCGTTGAGTAACTGGCGTACTCCTCGGAGGAAAATGATCTGCGAGCGACGTTATCTCTGGCTGCGGATATAAACTCTGCGTCTATGCCTATATTATTATCGCTGACAGCGCAGCAAACAAGTTTATTGCTGTGAGTTAAAGAAAAGTGAGGACCGCGCTCTATATACGGTTTACCATATTTGTTGTAGCTAAAAGAATAATTCTTACAGCCGTATTGCTCTAATAAGTGCCTGAGAAGGAGTCCTGAAGCGAGTGATTCCAGCTTTGACGATTCAGTTTTGTAAGAGTCAATTTTATCTAATCTCTCTTTAGGCAGCAATTTAGTAAGGGTTTTATAATCGCAATATTTTATATCGTACAATGTCAGCGCTGCTAATATCATAGTCTTCCTCCGTATTTATATTTTTAATTATAACTTTTGTCTTTTCAAACTACAAGTGCAAGAAAAAAATCATAAAATTTGACATATATTTTTATATATGCAATACATTCCCAGATTTTTGTGGTATAATAATATTGAAGATGAAAAACAATAATAAATTTAATTGTTTAAATATTTTTTACTTTACTTCTGAAGGTTCATACTGAGACCTTATATACTGTGGAGTAAGAATAGCGGGCAAATGAATTAAAAATAGGAGTGATATTATGAAAAAAATATTGAGTATTGCTCGTTCAGATTCGAGCGGCGGCGGCGGAATTCAAGGTGACATCAAAACGATCACTGTACACAAAGCTTTCGCGGCGACAGTTCTAACTGCGGTTACAGCTCAAAACTCTAAGGGCATACGTGACGTTATAAATCTGACGCCTGAGATGGTTAAGCTTCAGTTTGACACAGTTATCTCTAATTTTATGCCGGATTGCATAAAGCTGGGGATGCTGGGTACGAGCGAGATAATTGACATCGTAGCGGACAAGATAAAAGAACTTGGCGTAAACGAAATTGTAGTTGACCCTGTTTTGGTATCTAATCGCGGCGAGATCATGTTGGATGATGAAGCTCTTGAGCGTTATAAAGAACGCATTTTGCCTTTGGCGCATGTTCTCATTCCCAACATTCCGGAAGCTGAGCTGCTTTCAGGATGTAAAATAGAGGAAATGTCAGATATGGTAAAAACGGCAGAAAAACTGGCGGATATGACAGGTGGCTCTATCCTGATTAAGGGCGGTCATCTTCCGAGCTGTGCAGACGATCTTCTTTATACTAAAGGAGAAGCTATCTGGTTTGCTCAGCCTCGTGTAGAGACCCGCAATACGTTTGGCGTAGGGTGCGCTTTTTCGGCTGCTATGTGTTGTTATATTGCAGAAGGCTTCAGCGTTCGTTCCAGTGCGTCATTTGCGAAGAAATACGTTCTCGGCGCGATAAAGAATGGAATACCGCTGGAAGGCAGAGGTGTTATAAACCATATGTACGAGCTTAAATAAGCCCGCGCTTGATTTTTTGCAAAAAAAGAGTATAATATAACTGACAAGGATGTCGCAGAATTTGCGGCGTCCTTTTTATTTTGAAATCTTTCAGGAGTATAGTAGATGAAACGCATTGTGGGAGTTGTGCCGCTGATAGATTACGGCAAGAGCAGCTATTGGATGCTTCCGGGATACATGAAAGGATTGCAAGAGGCGGGCGCCATACCTATAATTTTGCCGCTTACAGATGACAGAGAGTCTTTGACTCAGCTCATAGGCGGAATAGATGCGCTTCTCCTTACGGGAGGTCATGATGTATCACCATCCAGATATGGAGAAGAAAAACTAAAAGAATGCGGCGAAATAAGTCCGGAACGTGATAATATGGAATATTCACTGCTAGAGCTTGCTTTGGAGGCTGACATACCGATTTTGGGGATATGCAGAGGAATACAGCTTTTAAACGTATATATGGGAGGTACTTTATATCAAGATTTGCCTTCCCAAAGACCTTCGCAGATTACACATGCTCAAAAGCCGCCTTATCATATCCCTGCGCATTCGGTAAAACTGCTGGATAGTCCGCTGAAAGAGATAATAGGCGGGGATAATATAGAAGTAACAAGCTATCATCACCAAGCGATAAAAAAGCTGGCGCCGGGGCTGACTGTTGAAGCTCTTTCGCCGGATGGACTTATAGAAAGTGTGTGTATACAGAATGCGAGGTTTGTCCATGCAGTTCAGTGGCATCCGGAATTCACTTATTTTTGCTCAAAACCCAGCGCGAAGCTGCTTAAAGCATTTGTTGAGGCTTGACATTTGCATTAAGTGTGATATATTGTATTAGAGCGCATTTTTTCGCTTAGCTTAGAGTAGAATAGCAATTAGAGGAGATAAGTAATATGAGCAAAAAAATTAAGTATGCAAAGGTTTATCTGCCCGAATCTGAAATGCCGAAATACTGGTATAACGTGATGGCAGATATGCCCAATCCCATAAAACCCTATATCAGCCCGGCTACAGGTAAGCCGGTAGTACCGGATGAGCTTTCCGCTATCTTCCCGCCGGAGCTTATAAAGCAGGAGCTGACGACAGAAAGAGAGATAGAGATACCTCAGCCTGTTCGAGACGTATATCGTCAGTACCGCCCTTCTCCGTTGGTTCGCGCCATAGGATTGGAAAAGGCGCTGGATACTCCCGCGAAAATATATTATAAATACGAGGGCAACAATCCTTCCGGAAGCCATAAGCTCAACACCGCACTGGCGCAGGCTTTCTATAATAAAGAAGCGGGCATAAAGAGACTTACTACAGAGACAGGCGCAGGACAGTGGGGCACGGCGCTTTCGGTAGCTGGCGC
>UQXU01000096.1 GCA_900545085.1 uncultured Eubacteriales bacterium | reverse complement strand
CTTATAGGGCCTGTTCAAACCACCGGTTCAACCGGTGGTTTTGATTTCACGGACTTTTTTATATCTATAAAGTTTTACTTTTTTTCCTGATGCTTCATGACAATTATTATTATCACGATTAATACAGCCGCTGCAACGAGAGCAATAGGTATCCAGAGCGGGAGACCGCTGTCACCGGTGGGCGGTGCGATTTCATCTGCAAAGGCAGCAGCCGGAAGCAGCAATGTACATAGAGCGCAGAGTAAAACAGAGAACCACTTTTTTAAACTATTCATAATCCTTCAGCCTCCTGAGCATTTTGTGAAGCCTCTGGGCTTCATTTTTTATTATACCAGTAAATAGCTGTATTTTTCTACTAGCGTCTCTATAATATCAAAAAGTTTTTTGTCCAGCTCTTTTACGAAGCATTCCTTTATTTCACCGCCGAGTCTGAGCCTGATCTTTAGGGATTCAGTGTCGAGAAGCATAAATCCGTTGTTGCTGCCGTTGTAGAATTCCTCAGCTGTGTGATACAGAGTGAGCTTGTCGAGATACGGAGCGCTGTCATAAGGGCAGAATGCGGCGCAGTTTCCGCAGAAGTTACATAGCTTGTCTATGTGCAGGATTTGAACGGCGCCGTGCACGTTGATGGCGGCGTTCGCTCTGTTGGGGCAGACGTCTACGCAGCATTCGCATATGCTGTCGCATGCCAGACAACGTGAGCAGTCCTCCGTTCCGCTGCAAGAGGGGATGAGTATGCCCTTTTTATCCGCGGCATTTTTGTTGAGGTCAGAATGCTTTGTGAACTCTACGGGACGTATTCCCTCGCGGAGCATTATATCATGCGCCGCATTTTTAGCGTCTGAGATGGCGAGAACTACGGATGCAGGTCCTCTTCTGCCGTCTCCGATGACGTATAGCTTTTCTCCTGCGCGGCACGTTTCTGCGTCGGGGTTGACTGCGCCGAACGCCTGTATAAACGCAGCGTCAGGTCTGTCTCCGATAGCTGTGATGACTGTGTCGGCGGTTATTGTTGCCAAAGCGCCGGTGGCCTCCGGTTTTGCGCGGCCTGTTTCGTCGGGCTCGCCGAGCTTCATCACTCTGCATATCAAATTTCCGTTTTCCATGCGGATGGGCTCCAGAAGCTCGCGGCATACTATGCCGTCCTGCCGAGCGAGAAGCAGCTCCTCCTCATCTGCCGGCATATTCTTTGCGTCTCTGCGATATATTATGTTTACGTTTTCCGCACCACTGCGCTTGGCGGCTCTGGCCGCGTCCATTGCCGTGTTTCCTCCGCCGATTACTGCTGTGTTTTTGCCGATGCTTGAGAGACTGCGGGTTTTATAATCTCTGAGGAATGACAGAGCGTCTATGCTTTTGCAGTCTTGAATGCCGGAATGCGACGGTACAGGCGCTCCGACGGCGAGAATAACATAGTCGTACTCATTTGATTCGAAGCTTTCGGGTGTTATTTCGACTTCTGTTTTTATTTCAACTCCCAGAGCTTTTATGAGTTCTATGTCTTTTTCTATTGCGTCGTCAGGTATTCTGAATTCAGGTATGATGTTGCGGACTACTCCTCCGAGCTTTTTTTCTTTTTCAAATATCGTCACACCGAAACCGGAACGCGCCAGAAAATACGCCGCAGATATGCCTGCTGCTCCGCCTCCGACGATAGCTGCGCGCTTTCCGTTTTGCTCAGGCTTGCTTAAAGATGCGGAATATCTGCCAAGAGCTTCTTCTGCCGCTTTGAGCTTCGCCTGACGTATTCTTAAAGGTTCGTCGTAAAAAGAACGACGGCATTTTTCGGCGCACTTTTGCGTACATATAATTCCTGTTACGGTTGGCAGAGGATTGACGCGCGTTATCACTTCAATCGCTTCGTCATAACGACCCTGCTCTGTGAGAGCGAGGTATTCCGGTATATCCTGACCTATAGGACAACCGAAAGTGCTGCACGGTGCGGCAAAGCAGTCGAACATAGGTACTTTTGCGCTGCCTTTGCGTTTGGGAAGAGGTTTTATGGGCTTTTTGATGTGACCGTCCTGAGGCAAAGTGTCAATTATTTGTTTTAGAGCGTCGGAGTTGACGTGCTTAGGCGGCATTGCCGTGAGCTCGCGGACGTTTTCCGCAATTTGAGTAAGCCTCTGGTATCCTCCCGGTTTGAGCAGTGTGGTCGCCATGGTGATAGGGTAGATTCCTGCTGAGAAAAGCTTGGCCGCGTTGAAAGCGTCCGCTCCTCCCGAATAGGATATTCTGAGCTTTCCGTCGAATTCCGCGGAGAGCTTTTCTGCAAGTGTGATAGAAAGGGGATACAGCGCCTTGCCCGACATGTACATTTCCTCCCCGGGCAATTCTCCGCGAGTTATATCTACGGGACATGTATTGGTCAGTTTTACGCCGAATTGCAATCCGCGCTGTTCCGCACATGAGGTCAATCTGCGGAGCATAGGTATTGCGTCGGAGAATTGCAAATCTTCTTTAAAATGCAGATCGCCAAAGCTGACGTAAGAATAGCCCATTTTATCTAAAATAGCGCGCGCAGTATCGTATCCCAGCATGGTGGGATTGCATTTAACGAAGGTATTCAGATTTTTTTCCTTCATTAAATACTCTGCGATAAGCTCTATTTGCTCTGCGGGACATCCGTGAAGAGTTGAAAGCGTAATAGACGAGCAAATGTTAGGACTTACAGAGGATATGAAACTGCCGTCCAATCCGAGTGCATCGGCATTTTTCTCAGCCCATAGCTTGCATTCATTCCATATAGGTGTGCGGGAAGCGTCTTTCAGTCCTTCTATAAATGTATCAATTTTTTTTGATTTAATTCCTTCCAGATCATAACCGACGCTCATGTTGAACATGAAGCCCTCGGGATCTCCCAGCTTTTTGATTTGTGATATGAGCTTCAGCGCCCACCATGCTTTAACATATTCGTCGAATGCCTGCCCAACGGTAAGCTCGGTAGACCATTCAACGTTATAGCATTCGTCCTCCGCTAAAATGCAGGGTTTGCTGACGGGGAGATCTTCTCCGTCCAGCGTTTGAACAGTTTTCAGTTCAAAGAAACGTGCGCCCGCCAGGTAAGCGGATATTATATTTTGAGCCAGCTGAGTGTGAGGGCCGGCGGCGGGACCTATAGGAGTTTCAAGCTTTTCATGAAAAAGCGGGATAGGCTCTGCCTGAGCAGTATAGAATTTGCGTATACCGAAGGAGTCTCCGTTCAGCGTGCGGTCCATAAGTGCGGAGAAGGGGAGCGGGGTCATTCTGTCGTTTAGTTTTTTCATGTTTTTTCTCCTTCAACTGTTTATGCGTTTTTCAAGCTTAGCTGTCAGCTCGCGGCACTTAGCGTATATCTCCTGCTCGTCGGCTATCAGCATTTTTCTGTTGAGCATAAGTATTTTACCTGACGCGACAGTAGTAGTTATGCTCCTTCCTGTTAGGCCGAAAAGTATATGACTGTAAATATTTCCTGCGTGCAGAGGTGTTTGAGGAATGTAATCGGATATGATTACGTCAGCCGCTGCCCCCTTCTTCAAAATCCCCACCTCTTCGCCGAATATGCGCTTTGTAATTTCTGCGTTGTTCCTAAAGAGCATTTGCGGAACCTCTGCCCACGCTGCTGTGGGGTCGCAGAGATTATGCCTGTGCAGAGTGCCCGCTGCTTTCATGGATTCAAACATGTCGTTTGTGTATCCGTCAGTGCCGAGACCGACGAGTATGCCTCTGCGCATCTGTTCCATGGTGGGCGGACATCCGACGGCGTTCCCCATGTTGCTCTGAGGATTGTGTACTATTATAGTATTAGTTTCCTTTATAATATCCATCTCAAGCGGAGATATGTGAATGCAGTGTCCTGTTACGGTTTTTTCTCCGAGTATGCCGAAGTCGTGAAGCCGCTGTATTACGCGCTTGTCGTGCTTTGACAAGCAGTCGTAAACATCAGTCATGCCTTCTGCGACGTGTATATGACAGCCGACGCCATCAGGCGTGTTTTTCATGCAATATTCAAGAGTAGAGTCAGACATGGTAAAAGAAGCGTGCATACCCATCATCCCGCGCTGGTGCTTGAGTTTTGAGGCATATTTAATATATTCTGCGTTTTCTTTTACGGCTTTGCGCATTTTCTCGTCTCCGTCTCTATCTGAAACCTCATAACAGAGCGACGTGCGCAGTCCGAGCTTTTCCGCTGCGTTTGATATGGCGAAAAGACTGCCTTCTATGGCTCCGTAGCTGGCGTGATGATCAAATATTGTCGTACAGCCGTTTCGTATGCTGTCGAGATATGTCCAGTATGCGCTATAGGCAACATCCTCCGGAGTCATATGCCTGTCTATATTCCACCATAGATTTTCAAGTATTTCGGGAAAATTTCGGTTTGGAGGGCCGTCTATTCCAAGCCCGCGTGCGAATGCGCTGTATATGTGACAGTGCGCGTTTATTAGACCGGGCATGATAAGTCCGCCGTCAGCGTCTATGTATTGCGCATCAGGATGCTGATTGCGCAGTGAAGCGCTGTCTCCTATTTCTGAGATGATTTCTCCGTCGATGAGTAAAGCGCCGTTTTCTATTAATGGGATGTCATTATCGTGCGTGATGAGCGTTCCGTTTCCTATTATCAGCATAGTATTCTCTCCTTAATAATGTGTTGCTGTAAGTGTTGAGAACAAAAACTCTACTATTATATTATATTTTGAATGCTATATTCATAGCTTATCATTTTTGTTTTATCATTGCAAGACGTGTCCAAAATATTATTTATGTAAACAAATTTTTTTTGTAAAAAATACCCGCATAAAGCGGGTATAGAAATAGCTGTTTATTTTTTATTCAGAACCTAAGCGGTATGTCGGATTTGATTACGGGAATGTCCGATTTAAGGCTTCGCAAATATAACTGAACGCCTTTGACGGCTAGGTCGGCGTCGTTCTTAGGACCGACTAATATAGAATCAACCGGAAGCTCGCTCAGGTAGTCGGCGAAGGTAACAGATATAAATGGAATAAAACGCTGATCCTTGTGACGAAATTTAAGCTGATCTATGTTTTTGATGGAGGCGTCTTCGTTTTGCTCGTGATATACGTCAAATATGAAGCGGTATTCCTTCTCTCCGCTGAAGCACTCGTTTTTAAAAAACATGGCGTATGGTATACACATCATCGAGAAATACCTTACAATCAAGTGTAGCGCTCTTTCTGATATTTCCGAAGGGTCGGAGATATATGATGTATAGTCGCTGAAAAACTGTCTTAAAGTTAAATCCAGCAGCTCGCTGACGCAGTCGTATTGCATAGCTTCGTCGTATATAACAGATCCGTGCCACTGCAAAAGTTCAGCGTTGTGAATGGAGATGCCATCCAAGAGCTCCTGATAATCAAATTCTATAGAATAACCTATATCTCCGGAATACTCAGTCCAAAGCAGGGAGTTGTTCTTCAATAACGAGAAGCTTATTACGTAGTATCCGTGCAGCAACTCGTTTTGATCGAGGGACGTCTCCAGCAGACTTTTAAGCTCTCGGCTGACAGCCCCGGCGAAATATCTGGCAAAATCAGGCGCCCGGAATTTGTCCATTGATACTCGAGTGATGATTTCGTCTATATATCTGAATTCTGATTTATCATTT
>UQXU01000095.1 GCA_900545085.1 uncultured Eubacteriales bacterium | reverse complement strand
AAGAGACTATATCAGAATTGTCGAGAATGAATGCGGCAGTGATGGGTGTTGATGCAGATCCGTTTTACGGCGCTCCGACGCTTTTGGTTGTATTTGCAGACTCGACTCGTCGGACATATGTCGAAGACGGAAGCCTTTGCATAGGGACAATGATGCTCGCGGCTCACAGCCTCGGCGTCGCGTCCTGCTGGATACATCGCGCCCGAGAGGTATTCTCAACTGATGAAGGAAAGGCCTATATGAGAAAATGGGGTGTAGATGAGAAGTACACGGGCGTTGGCTTTGTCATACTGGGATATTCCGCGCGTCCCGCCGAGGCTAAACCTAGGAGAGAGGGCAGGATAATAAAAGCATAATTTTAAGCAAAAGAACAGGAGTGGAGACTGTCATCTCCACTCTTTTTTACTTTTTCATCATGTTTAGAAGGGCAGACATATCCATGTTCTGCATACCTTGCAAGTTCTGCATCATGTTTAGCATATTGCCCATGCCGGCTGCGCCCGGGGAAATCATGGACAGTATGTCGCCCATACCGCCTGTTCCGCCGCGCAGCGAGTTTACTCTGGCAGACATGTCGAAATATCTCTCCATCATAGTGAATGCACTGTTTTGCTTCATGCCGCCGTATTTTCTTAGAACGCGCAGCATTCCGCGCAGTCTCTCTTCCTGAGTCATCGGGCGGCGCAGACAATGCGTTCGCACAGGAGGAAGGGCGGGAGAATCCGCGACGTAACTGAGCTGAGCGTGCATATCCAGCAGATTTTTTATGCTCTCTCTGTCGCGGCCTGTAGTATATGGATATATGTCTGCTAAAAGATTAAACGCAGTGCGGTTGCATAGACCGTCTTGTAATGTAGTTCCCAACAGTGCGCTGAGCATGGGGGACAGCGGCGGCTGCCTTTGCGGCTGCTGTTTCGGAGGGGGAATTGCACCGGAGTTTGGGAGAATACGTTTCATTTATCCGCCTTCATCTGACGCATTATGGCGTCCAGCTTTTTCTTTTGTGCGCTGTTGAGCATAGGCGAGACGGTTTTTACGAAATTATCTGCGCTTTCTTTGGTGAAGCTTCCCTCCTGCTTGCCTTTTGCAATTTCTTTACTCAGCTCGCGCATAAGCTCGTCTTCGCTCTTTCCCTGATATTTTGCCGCTTTTTTCTCTATATCCTGTTTTACGTCCGGCGGGACGTCTTCCTTGCCTTTGCCTTTCATGAAGCTTTTTAAATCCTTTTTCATCATAGCACCTCCTGATGAAATTATATGCGTATAAAGCTGAAAAGTGACTCCCGCATGTGCTATTGATTTTATTGAGAATGTTGGGTATAATGACAATTAGTATACGAATATACAGGAGATGAGACTTTGAGCAGAACACAAAATTCATTGAGAAATATTGCCTTCGGTCTGACAGGGCAGATTCTCAACATAATAATGAGCTTCGCGATGCGCACTGTGTTTATACATACGCTAAGCGATATATATCTGGGAATTAACGGTACCTTTACTGATATTCTTATGCTTTTCTCGCTGGCTGACCTAGGTGTGGGTACGGCCATTGTTTATGCTCTGTACAAACCGGTCGCCGAGCAGGATAAGAACAAAATCAAGGCGCTTATGAAGCTCTATGGCAAAGCGTACAGGACTATAGGCGTGGTTATAGTCATAGCCGGCATAATAGTCTCGTTTTTTGCGGAGTCTTTCATAAAGCTCGAACCCGGTCAGACGATGCCGGATCATGTGCAAATTATTTTTCTTCTCTTTGTGATTAACACGGCGTCGACGTATTTCTTTGCATATAAAGGCACGCTGATAACGGCGCATCAGAAAAACTATATTGTCACGAATGTTGTTTACGCTACTTCTATCTTGTGCTATGCAGTGCAGATCGTTGTGATGCTGCTGACTAAGCAATACATGCTTACGCTGAGCATACAGGTCGCGACAAATGTTTTGCAGAACATTATAACTATGATAATTGCAAACAGAATGTATCCATATATTGCAAAGCCGACAAAACTGGAGATATCGCCTAAAGAGCGTAAAAAAATATTCAGCGATATGGGAAGCATAGTTTTCTATAGAATAGGTCAGGTGGTCATAAACGGCACGGATACGGTTATCATATCTTCGTTTGTCGGTGCTGTTCAGGCCGGTTATAACTCAAACTATGTTCTCTTGACTACTACAGTGCGGAATCTGCTCCAGCAGGTGTTTAAGGCTATCACGGCGTCCATAGGAAACCTTAATGTTCTTGGAACTAAAGAGCAAAAGATAAAGATGTACAAGACAGTAATGTTTGCTAATTTCTGGATGTTTGGCTGGGCTTCTGTGTGTTTTTATTGCCTGTTCACGCCGTTTGTCACAATCTGGGCGGGCGCCGACAGAGTGCTGAGTGAAGTTATAATGACTCTGATAGTTGCTAATTTTTATACTCAGGGTATGAGAAATGTCAACATTACATTCCGCGACACGATGGGGATATTTCGTGAGGGCAGGATGGTGCCTATTGCCGCAGTTATTGTAAATATAGTAGTCTCTCTGGCGCTGGTTTTTTCGTTGGGCATGACAGGCGTATATATCGGAACTCTGGTCAGCACGGCCAGCACTCTGCTGTGGCTTGAACCGAAAATACTTTTTAAGTATGGTTTTAAGACCGGGATGGGAGATTATTTTATAAGATATGCAGCTTATCTCTTGACTACGGCGGTGGCATGTGTACTCACACGTCTCGTCTGTGATTTCCTATTTGTTCAAGCGTCGATTCTGACGATAATTGGCCGTCTGCTTATTTGCATGATAATCCCTAATTTGGTGTTTCTTATAGTCTTTAAGGGCACTGACGAATGTGACAGGCTGATGGACATAGCGAAAGGTATATTTTCAAAGATAACACGGAGGATAGTACATAGATGATAAGATTCGGTCCCAGTGGGAACTCCGAGGATTTCTACGCGCAGGGCGGCAAGCATACATACGAGGCTATGGAGTTTGTGTCTAAAAAAGGGCTTGACGCATACGAATACTCTTTTGGCAGAGGAGTGCGTGTGGGAGAGAAAAGTGCGAATAAAATTAAACACGAAGCGGAGAAGTATGGCATCGCCATGAGTGTGCATGCGCCGTATTTCATAAATTTAGCGTTTGACGCAAATGCAGATGAGGAAAAATTCGGGAAGAATATAAACTATTTTCTCGAGAGTGCGCGCGCGGCTAAGTGGCTCGGCGCAGACAGAATAGTATTTCATCCCGGTGCGAGAGGCAAACAGGATCGCGCTCAGGCTCAGGCGCATATTCTTACGAATCTAGCCGAGGTGCTTAAAATAATAGACAGCGAAGGGATGGGCGATCTTACTTACTGTCCGGAGACTATGGGGAAAATAAACCAGCTTGGCGATCTTGCCGAGACGATAGAGATGTGCAGAATAGATGAGAGGTTGATCCCGACGATAGATTTTGCACATCTTCATGCCAGAGGTATCGGTGCGATTAATTCTCAAGAAGATTTTGAGAGTATAATCAAGCAGCTCATAGATGGAATAGGGCAGGAGCGCACGAGCTCGATGCATGTTCATTTCTCAAAAATTGCCTATACCAAAATGGGGGAGAAGGCGCATGTCACTTTTGCCGACGAGGGCTTCGGACCTGATTTTGCAAATCTGGCGCCTGTGCTTATAAAATATAAGCTCGAGCCGCGCATACTCTGCGAGAGCAAGGGTACGATGACAGAGGACGCGGCCGCTATGAAGCGCATGTATTTGGAGGCGAAAGGTGTATAGCGACAACAAAGCAAAAGCGATACGCGCATATATGAATGATAACGGGATGGATGCCGTGCTGCTGACCAGCCCGCGCAATGTTCAGTGGTATTCCGGATTGAATGCGGCGGATTCCTTTGTGATTATATTTCGTGATAAGCAGTATTATATAACTGATTTTAGATTTATAGATCATATAAAAAATACAATAAAAGGGCTTGAGCCGCTGAAGTCTGTGGCGTTTGAGCGAATGGGCATAATATCTGAACTGACGGCGGATCACAATGCAAAATCTTTGGGCATAGAGTTCAAACACGTTACTTTGCTGCAAAAGCAAAAGTATGACGAGCAGTTGGACTTGGAGCTTATGCCTGTGGACGATATAGTTTATAAACTTCGTCAAATAAAAACAGAGGAAGAGATCGCGGGAATGCGCCGAGGCGCTGAGATAACAGAGAAAGCTTTTCTCAACGCCGTATCAAAAATGAAGCCGGGAGTTTCGGAGCAGGATATCTATGCTGAAATACTCTATTCGATTCATAAGCAGGGCGCCGAGCCTTCTTTTCCGCCTGTAGTGGCGTTTGGGCGAAATACGGGCGAACCTATCTGGACTCCCTCATCTGCGCGTCTGCAAGAGCATGATTGGGCTATGATAGATATGGGAGTACGCTTAGACAGCGGATGCACTGATTTCACCCGTACAATTAGCGTCGGGGGACTTGAAGAAAAGCGAGAGCTGATATATAATATAGTGAGGTCTGCTAACGATGCGGCATTCGAGGCGATAGCTCCGGGTGTGAGTGCGAAGGCGGTGGACAAAGCGGCGCGCGATGTGATAGAAGCGGCGGGTTATGGAAACTGTTTTGAATACGCTACAGGACATGGCGTGGGTTACAGTGTTCACGAACTGCCGAGAATGCTGCATTCTGAAATTCCTTTGGAGATCGGCAATGTCGTAACTATAGAGCCGGGGATATACATCAGAGGCAGTTTCGGCGCGCGAGCGGAAGATATGGTAGTGGTGACGGAGAATGGCTGTGAGAGCTTTTATACTCTCAGTAAAGATTTAGTCATCATTTAATAATAATATCAAAAGATGGAATCAATTTAAGAAGGAGATTAAACATGGTAACAGCAGGTGAATTTCGCAAGGGCATGACGGTTGAAATAGATGGTCAGGTATGGATGATCGTAGATTTTCAGCATGTAAAACCGGGAAAGGGCGCGGCTTTTGTTCGTACAAAGATTAAAAACGTAATGACAGGCAGCGTACTCGAGCGTACATTCAACCCCACAGAGAAATATCCCAAGGCTATGGTAGAACGCAAGGAAATGCAGTATCTGTATTCCGACGGTGAGCTCTACTATTTTATGGATACAGAGACATTCGATCAGCTTCCTCTTAACCATGACAAGGTAGAAGAAGCTATCCAGTATATTACTGAGAACATGAACGTGACTATTAAGTTCTTCAAGGGCGAACCCTTCTCTGTAGAAGCTCCCAACTTCGTAGAGCTGACGGTTGCTGAAACAGAGCCGGGCTTCAAAGGCGATACGGATACAGCAGGAAACAAGCCCGCTATCCTCGAGACCGGCGCGAAGGTTATGGTTCCTCTCTTCATCAGCGAGGGTGAAAAAATCCGTGTTGATACTCGCACAGGCGAGTATATGGAGCGAGTATAATACGCTTTCTATTTTCAAATGCAGGAGCGCAGTGGCAAAAGCTGTACTCCTTTTTGTATGCTTATTTTACAGATGTTGACATAAAGACTTGCTGATGTTAAAATAAAACCACAGAGGGAAACAATTTAATTAGGAGGCAACCAAGATGACAAAGATCGCAGTAATCAGCGTGCTTATGGATGCGCCGCATGAAAAACAGGAGAGCTTTAACAGCATAATCTCAAAATATGCGGGCATTGTTCGCGGGCGCGTAGGTATTCCGTTTGCAGAGCAGAATGTGGCGGCACTTGCAATAATTGCAGAGGGCGGCGAAAATGATAT
>UQXU01000094.1 GCA_900545085.1 uncultured Eubacteriales bacterium | reverse complement strand
CGGATTGCACCGCCGCTGAAGACTTAGATGGAACCCGCCGCCTATAGAGGCGGGGGGACATCTGTTCACGGTTATATTTCGCTATAATCGCTGTAACATTAAAAAACTAACCTCTTTTTGAGGTTAGTTTTTCTTTATATACTTATATCTTTCATATATGTTACTAATATCACATTTTCATACATCTGTTTATCACAAAATTTCCTGTTGAAAGCATAGAGTTAACACTCCCATACTGTATTATGTCCTTATTCATATAAACATATCCGAAACATTGACAAAACGATCTTGAAACACAGGTATGATAATATGATCTTGATATTAACCATTCAAAAGGAGAAATATTATGCGATTCTACCATAGATTTGTAAACGAAACTCTAGACAGCAACGGTACATTAAAAACATTTGAACCGAAACTCCCGGACAACTACAATTTCGGGTATGACGTTGTAGACGCGATTGCATCTGAGACGCCGGATAAACTCGCGATGGTCTGGTGCAACGCCTTTGGCGACGATAAACAATTCACTTTCAGCGACATCAGCCGTTTAAGTACAAAAACCGCTAACGTCTTTTCTAAATACGGCATAAAAAAAGGAGATAAAGTACTCCTTCTGCTCAAGCGGCATTACGAATACTGGTACGCCGTCGTCGCACTCCATAAGCTCGGCGCAATCGCCATACCTGCGGTACACTCTCTTTCTCAAAAGGACTTGAAATACCGGATTAATACAGTCGACATAAAAGCCGTCGTCTGCACTCCCGACCAGGACACGGCACAAAACATGGCCGCAATACGGAATGAATGTCCTTCTCTTGAAACACTTTTTATCGTTCGAGAAGATCTCGATGGATTCGTAAATCTCACCGAGGAAATAGAGAAAGCCTCTGATACAATGGACAGAGTTCCGACTCTTTGGAAAGAGCCTATGATACTGTATTTCACCTCCGGCACCACCGGACAGCCAAAAGCAGTAATGCACAACCATTCCTACACTATCTCGCATATTATTACCGCGCGGCACTGGCAGAACGTGCAGGACGAAGGTCTGCATCTGAGTATATCTGACACCGGCTGGGGCAAGGCATCGTGGGGCAAGATATACGGACAGTGGCTGGCGGGTTCTGCCGTTATGGTATACGACTATGACGGATTCAGCCCGCGCTCCATACTTAACGTCATAAAGAAATACGGCGTGACTACATTCTGCGCTCCGCCTACAGTATATCGTTACTTTATCAGACTGCATCTCAAGCCGTCGGATTTCGGCAAGCTGCAATACGCCGTAACCGCGGGAGAAGCTCTAAATCCGGAAGTAGCGTACAAATTTGAGGAACAATCCGGTCTCGAGCTGCACGAGGGCTTCGGTCAGACCGAATCCACGCTGATGCTGGCTCATCTTGTCGGACAAAAGCCCGACTATCACTCCATGGGCAGACCAACGCCACTTTATGATATTAAGCTCATGAAAGAGGACGGAAGCTTTGCCTCGCCCGGAGAACCCGGAGAAATAATTGTAATCCCCAAAGACGATACTCAATATGGCATTTTCATGGGGTATTGCGGAGATGATTTAGAATACGCGCGCGTTTGGAACGGCGGAGTATACCACACGCGCGATATAGCAATACGGGACGCTAACGGTATGTATCATTACGTCAGCCGAACTGACGATGTAATCAAAAGCTGCGGTTTCCGCATAAGTCCGTTCGAAGTCGAGAGCGTACTCATGGAACATCCGGCGGTTATGGAATGCGCCGTAACAGGCGTACCCGACCCCGGCAGAGGCAATGCCATAAAAGCGACTATAGTCCTCTCCCCCGGTTTCAGCCCAAGCAAAGAGCTGGAAACCGAGCTGAAGGAATTCTGCCACAAAAACACCGCACCTTTTAAATGTCCTCGATTCATAGTTTTCACCGATGAAATGCCCAAGACATTCAGCGGAAAAATACGCCGGGCAGAGATTAGAGCCGCAGACGTACAATAGCTTACAACAAAAAGCAGCTTAATTCTAATATAAGAGAATTAAGCTGCTTTTTATTTATAACCTGAATTTTAATTCAGCTCGTCTAAAGTCAGTTCGTAGCTGGGCAGACATTCTTCTACAAAATAGCGTACCTCCGGTTCGTTCATTTCGGCAATATCCAACGCCAGCTTTGCTTTCGCCTTTAGAAATTCACCATTTCCACTTTTTACTTCTTCCACACATTTTATATAAGCACAGATTTTATCAGCGGCTTTTACTAACCTGCGCTCTTCCGAATCTCTCTGGGTTACAAGCTCGTCATAATGCTCAGCGAGTTCTTCCGGAAGCATAGCAAGAAGCCGCCGTTCTGCTATGTGTTCTATATTTTTAAACGCCTCTTTTATTTCAGGATTGAAATATTTTATAGGTGTTGCCAAATCTCCAGTTATGACCTCTGCCGCCTCGTGATATACCGACAGCGCAAGAACGTGCTCCGCGTCTACATCGCCGTCAAAATATGTGTTCTTTATCAACGCCAGCGCATGAGCAATCATAGCTACATCCAGACTGTGTTCCTTTACGTTTTCAATCTTTGTATTACGCATCAATCCCCAGCGTTTTATATGCTTCATTCTGGAGAGATAAGCAAAAAAATGTGTCAATTTCTCCGTTCCTCTCTTCTTAATAATCGGCAGCGGCATAACTATATAATATGAAAAAGAATTACAAGCTGCGTACAGCTTCTGCGGGTCTGTTGACCGCCGCCATGCTTTTGTGCGCGTCTCTTACATTGAACAATCTCGTTTTCGAATCCTCAGAAGACACAAAACCCGTTTCCTCCGAGCTCACCTCCTGCAGTCTTACAGTGACTGTGGCTGATGCACAAAGCTCTCAGCCTATACAAGGCGCTAAAGTTTTGCTGATAGACACAGGCGAAATACTTCTCACAGATTCAGACGGAAAATGCACCTTCGGCATAGCAGCTTCCGACAAAACTCATGCCTCTATAGCAGCAGTAAAAAACGGCTATGCGCCATATGCGAGGTATTACATAGAAGT
Organism: uncultured Eubacteriales bacterium; assembly: GCA_900545085.1. Classification (GTDB taxonomy): domain Bacteria; phylum Bacillota; class Clostridia; order Christensenellales; family Christensenellaceae; genus Scybalosoma; species Scybalosoma faecavium. The sequence goes on along the minus strand of UQXU01000094.1, from coordinate 2,749 downwards.
CACTTCAAACAGAAATATATTAGCCTCGCTGGGCAGCGTATCGAACTACACCGCCGATCTACCAAACGACACTGTTATATCATCTGACATAGCCAAGATAAGTTAATCTGCAAAGAATTCGTTAAACCGCTGATAGTAATCCTTCAATTCGGCCAAGTCTTTGAAGTTATTACCGTATATTTCCATTACTACTACGTTGTTGTAGCCAGTCTCCTTCAGTCTGCTGCGCAAAAGCTCCATATCCAGCTCCCCCGTGAAAGGCATGCGCGGAGATATAAATTGAGGATCGTCCTCATGCACTATATCGCAGACATGAACATTAGCAACATGCGGCATCATAGCGTCGTAAATTTCCATTTGCTTTACGCCGCCCTGCGCTTCTTGTTTTACATCAAAATTGAAGTATACATTGTCGCTTCTTGTTAGCGTTTTTAGCTGTGTTGCAAATTCCGGCTGTTGGAATAGACACCAGTGTACATTTTCATATGCAAGTTTAACGCCGTATCCTTTCGCTATTTCCGCCACTTCATCAACTGTCGCTGCAATATGAGAATAGTTAATCACCGTGCGGCGCGTCTTTTTAAAATTGACGGCGCCGTGCATAACTGTGACATTTGCGCCCAATATCTCACACGCATTCGCAACACGTTTAAATATGTCCAGAGCATCATTATGCGCTCTGTCATATGTCGAAAACAGCTGTGGTTCATACTGTATCCCATGAGGATGCACTGAGTTTATTCTTATACCGCAGTCATCCGCCCGCTTTCTGAAATCCTTGACAAATTCTTCTTTATATTCAGAAAAAGTGTTTAGAAAAACTTCTATAGTTTTTACACCAAGCTTTTCTATTATTTTTAAAGTCTCCTCCAGATGCATCTGTCCGAAGAAGCATGCCGTGGACAAGCCCGTCTCCATACGCTGCCTCCTGCTTCACTAGTTTTCAATAAATAATGCGTCAAATCACACATTTTAAATTATACCCTAAAAAACACACTCTTGCAAAAAAATATGCTTTTTTTCATCAGCTCAGTTTTTTGCTTAAAATTTCACGGTATATGTACCGCGCAGACTTGACTCATACCCATTACAAGTATACAATAAATAAAAACCGAGGCAAAAATATGATATTTAAAACTATAAAGCTAGCGCTATGGTCGCTTTTCGCCGCAGGGGCGTTCGCCCTGATGAAAGCTGCTTTTGCAGCGCCGGCTATAGTCGAAACTGTATACTCACGCACAATATATCCATTCTTCACGCGGACGATAGGCTCCCTCACCTCTAAGACTAATATTGACATCGGCGAAATATTGCTGTATTTGTTCGCAGCATTTGTAATTAGCTTTATCGTATTCATATTACGTGCACTTTTTAAACCAAGCGGAAGCAGGCTGTTTCATTTTATACGTCGTATGCTCGGATTTGCTATAACGCTCTGTATGCTGTATACGCTCTTTGTCGCAGGATGGGGATTGAATTATGCGCGTCAGCCACTCTCGGAATCTATGAATCTCAGTATAGAACAATATACTTCGGACGATCTGGCGAACGTCTGCGCATTACTCGCGGAAAAAACAAATACTCTGCGCACTAAAGTAAACGAAGACGACAACGGAGTTTTTACGCTGAGCAGCGCAGAAAAGCAGGACATGCTCTCTTCTGTCGCAGAAGAATACGAAAGCGGCGCGCTGGATTTCATGAAGCTCTGTGTAAGCTCTCGAGTAAAAGCAGTCGCAGCGTCCGAACTTTTATCTTATCTGGAGACTCAGGGCATATTCAATCCATTTACATATGAGGCAAACGTAAATACACACATGCCGGATCTCTACTACCCTTCCACTCTTGCTCATGAATATGCTCATTTGCAAGGATTCGCCAGAGAAGATGAAGCCAACTTCCTCGCCTGGTATGTACTAAGAAACAGCAGCAATGCTAACTACTCTTACTCAGCTTATGTACTGGCGCTCACTTATGGAATGAACGAACTGTACAAAACGGGTAATCCCCGTTTCTCTGAAATTGTCTCATTTATCAGCGACGGAGTAATACGCGATCTGAAATTTAACAGAGAATACTGGAACAAATATGAAACGGATTTTTCTCAAGGCGCTTCTGACATATACAATATCTATCTGAAAGAAAACGGAATAACCGATGGAGTACAAAGCTACGGTCGAATGATGGATCTTATAATAGCACTTAATAAACAAGGCAGCGAGGCTATATAGCTATATGCCTGTCATGTATGCAGAGCTATCGTTTTTACTTGTTATTTGCACATGATGTCTCACAGGCTGTTTGTGAAAAAAAGAACCATTTGTAACTGTTTTTAATTGTGAAAAAAACATTTATTAATTATTTTCGCAAGTAGTTGTCAATTCTATAATGACTTTTTTGCAAAGCTATACACACAACTTATTACATGTATGCTATAATATAGAAAAGACAACAGCAATTGTATATAGAAGATATATATTTTTATATATATCGATTAACTCTAAAACAATATTTGAAACAATTTATTTCTGCCGTGGAGATTAAAGCCTGACACCGCGACATTCGTCTCACAGCAGAAAAGGAGGAAAGATCATTGAGCAGATTAACTACTGACATCAAAGGCAAAGCGCAAACCACTATCGAGCTTTTGTACAAAGATCTCGAAAGGCGCATTGTGGCCAGCCCGCCCGGGCTATGTCCCGTTGACATGGCGCAGTCCTTCCTGAAGCTATGTCATGCACAGACTTGCGGC
>UQXU01000093.1 GCA_900545085.1 uncultured Eubacteriales bacterium | reverse complement strand
AGACTCAGGAGACTGTAAAAGCTAAAAACCGCCCGATAGTTATCATCACGTCTAACGCGGAAAAGGAACTGCCCGATGCATTCCTGCGCCGTTGCATATTCCACTACATTGCATTCCCGCACCGTGAGCTGATGGAAGAGATAGTCAATGTACATTTCGACCACGTAGAAGAACGTCTGCTCGATCAGGTAATGGAAACATTCTATGAACTGCGCGCCATGAGAGACATCCGTAAGAAGCCCAGTACATCCGAACTCATAGACTGGATAAGAGCTCTTGAGCTGGGTGGCATCCCGCCGGAGAAGATCAAGAAGAGCATTCCGTATGCAGGTGTACTTCTCAAGAAGGATGAGGATTTGGCGCTCGTACAGAGAGGCTGAAGCCTATGTTTAGCGCATTTTTTTACTTGCTGCGTGCCCGCGGCATAGATGTATCACTTAACGAATGGATGACGCTGATGCGTGCGTTAGAACTCAATCTGCATCATTGCAGTCTGACAGAGTTCTATTATGTATCGCGTATGATTCTCGTTAAGTCGGAAGCTGATTTCGACAAATTTGACATGGTGTTTATGGAATTTTTCCATGACATTGCTATGGAGGACAACACGCCATCCGATGAGCTGATGGAGTGGCTCAGGAATCCCGAAATGCCGGATGTCAAAAATATGGACTTCTCCGATATGCTGCGCACGAAGAAGATGGATGTAGACAAGGTTCTCGCTGATTATAAGCAGCGCCTGCGCGAACAGACAGAACAGCACGACGGCGGCAACTACTGGATCGGACGCGAAGGATTCACTCCCTTCGGCAACTCCGGTCAGCGTCTTGGCGGTATTCGTGTTGGAGGTCAGTCTCTGTATCGTTCCGCATTCCAGGTTATTGAGCAGCGTGAATATCGTGACTTCCGCGAGGACGATGTTTTTGAGATGCGTCAATTCCAGGTTGCTCTGAAGCGTTTGCGCCGTTATACGGCTAACGTCGATCTCCCGAGAACAGAGCTGGATGTAGACGAAACAGTTAAGAAGACATGCGATAAAGGCGGTATGCTTCAGATCGAAATGAAGAAACCGCGCAGAAACTCCATAAAAATTCTCCTTCTTATGGATTCGGGCGGTTCGATGTACGCTTATTCTCGCTTGTGCAATACGCTGTTTCAGGCTATTCATAAGACGTCTTTCTTCAAGGATATTCGCACATACTATTTCCACAACTGCATTTACGGCAAGCTGTACAATTCTGCTAAATGCCGTTATACTGACAGCGTGGATACAGAATGGGTTATGCGCAACTATGGTAAGGATTATAAAGTTATCATAGTCGGCGATGCGACTATGGCTCCTGAGGAGCTGTTTCACAATGTCGGCAGCGGCTGGGGTCAGCGCGTCCGCCTGACAGGCGTACAATGGCTTAACAGAATTGCTGATTTCTATGATAAGGCTGTATGGCTTAACCCAAATAAAACAGAGGTATTCCGCGGTAACTATTGGGAGCAGACAGAGGAGCGTATCCAACAGATATTCCCGATGTATAAAATGTCTATCGACGGCATGAACGATGCTATGTACAGACTTATGGTAGCTAAATAAAATAATTTATTTTAGTCTTTTTAAGAGCTTATTTCTGGATTTCAGAATGAGCTCTTTTTTATATTTGCTTAGGAATTCTTTATGCAAATATATACCATATTATAATAAAAAACGGGCTGTATTGCTCAAAAACCATATTATAAGAGGTTTTGGTTTATTATAAATAAAAAATGAGTTATAATGTCATTGAAGTAAGAAATAAAGTTTCAACTAAGTTTTGTGAGGTGACCGTTATGTTTGGTGATTATCTGTATTTGCTGCGCTCACATGGGCTGAAGGTTTCTCTGACTGAATGGATGACGCTTATGGACGCGCTCAAAAGAGGAATGTGCAAAGATCTAAATGATTTTTATTATATTTCTCGAATGATATTGTTAAAATCAGAATCAGAATACGACAAGTATGATACAGTATTTATGGAATATTTCCGGAATATAGCTGAGCAGAAGCTGGAACCTTCGGAGCAGATGCGCGAATGGCTCAAACCGCCGGAAATGCCGAAGCTGGATCATTTGCACGCTCATGGTAAGCTTAGGTCTAAAAAAATGGACGTGGAAAAAGCAATCAGGGATTTTAAAAATCGCATAGAGGAACAAAAGAAAAAGCATGAGGGCGGCTTTAAGTACATAGCTCGCGCGGGGCATACCACCTTTGGAAACTCAGGTCAGAAACTGGGCGGAATAAGAGTCGAAGGAGCTTCAATGCATCGCTCTGCTTTTAAAGTGATAGAACAGCGTGAGTTTAAAGACTTCAGAGAGGATGGAGTTTTTGAAATGCGACAGTTCCAAGTTGCGCTCAAGAGAATGCGCAGATATACGGCTAATATAGATTTGCCGCGCACAGAGATAGATGTGGATGCTACCGTGCGCAAAACATGCGACAAAGGCGGCATGCTTCAGATCGAAATGAAGAAACCGCGAAGGAACTCAATAAAAATTTTGCTCCTGCTGGACTCCGGAGGGTCGATGTATCCGTATTCCAGGATGTGCAACACCTTATTCCAAGCTATCCACAAAATGTCGTTTTTCAAAGACATTAAAACTTACTATTTTCACAACTGTATTTACGGCAAACTGTATAAAACTCCGAAATGCTCTTATGCCGAAAGTGTAGATACAAACTGGGTGCTGAAAAACTGCGGAAGCGATTATAAGGTTATAATCGTAGGCGATGCCACCATGTCTCCGGAAGAGCTTTTTTACAACATAGGCGCCAGCTGGGGACAAAATGAAAAGCACACGGGCATTGAATGGCTGAAAATAATAGCGGATCATTATGACAAGGCCGTATGGCTCAACCCAAATAAAACAGATGTTTTTGAGGGAAATTACTGGCAGCAGACAGAAGAAAAAATTCAGGAAGTGTTCCCCATGTTCAAAATGTCAGTTGACGGAATGAACGACGCAATGCACAGGCTTATGGTTGCCAAATAATAAAAATACTGATAAAATTAATACAGCTCGTACTGATGCGAGCTGTTTTTGATATTAATGTTGTGAGGTGTATTAAATATGATAGATGAAATACTGAAATATAACAAGAAATTTGTGGAGAGTAAAGAGTATGAAAAATTCGAAACGAGCAAATATCCGGATAAGAAAATCGCGATACTCACGTGCATGGATACGCGCCTTGTCGAGCTTCTTCCTGCCGCTTTGGGTATAAAAAACGGAGATATAAAACTAATTAAAAATGCGGGAGGTATGGTATCGTCGCCGTTCGGCAGTGCTGTGCGCAGTCTGCTGATTGCTATAGTTGAGCTTGGTGTAGAGCAGGTTATGGTAATAGGACATACGGACTGCGGCGTGGCAGGAATAGATACGGACGAGATGATGGAGCATCTTATTCAGCGTGGGATTTCTCGTGACACTATAGATATGATGAGATATTGCGGTGTAAACATTGAGGAATGGCTGGGAGGATTTGAGAGCGTAGAATGCTCAGTCAGAGAGTCTGTGGATATGCTGCGCAGTCATCCTCTGATACCTAAGGATGTTGAAATTTTCGGATATGTGATTGATACTGTAACCGGAGAGCTAATGCCGATTGAATGATTCTATTTTTCTTTTGCAAGCAGAGTAAATGTAAGCTTAGATGAATCTATTCTTTCGCCATAAGCCGTATATCCTAAGCTTTTGTAAAGAGATATGTTCCAGTAGCTCTTGCTGTTAGTGTATATCTCATATCTTGATGCAGGGCATATGTTTTCCAGCTCAGAAATCAAAGCTTTAGCTATGCCTCTTCCGCGAAATTCAGGAAGTACGACAACTTTGCATATTGTAACTATATTGCCGTTTATGTGTGCGCGTGCCGAGCCTATGATTCGACCATTATGTGATACTTTAAGAACAGGACCAAGATCAAATTCTTTGAGAAGCTCAGCTAATGTCTGTGCGAGTGGTTGTATGTCATACATATTGTGAATCTCAGCTTCTGTTTGGAAAGCGGCTTTTTGGACTGAGAGTATTTCTTCTGCATCGGATTTGTTGGCTTTTGATATTGTCATTGTTATAATTTCCTTCGAATTATATTCTGAAAATATTATAACACGTTCGCTTTTGTCCGGAAAGCGCTGCTATTGATATCGTGCGAATTTTGTAATATAATTAAAATGTATGACAGAGAAGGAGGGCAAAATATGGATAAAATTAAGGAATTGCAGCATCTGATTTCCGACAGCAGGAGAATAGTATTTTTTGGCGGAGCAGGTGTTTCAACGGAGAGCGGCATTCCCGACTTCCGCAGTACGGACGGGCTTTATAATCAAAAATATAAGTATCCGCCCGAGACTATACTAAGTCATACTTTCTTTATGCGCCGGACAGAAGAGTTTTACGACTTCTATCGTGAAAAGATGTTGATAGAGGGAGCTAAACCGAATGCAGCTCACATAAAACTGGCTGAGCTGGAGAAGGCAGGTAAGCTCACGGCGGTAGTCACACAGAATATTGACGGATTGCATCAGATGGCAGGTTCAAAAAAGGTATATGAGCTGCACGGCAGCGTTGAGAGAAATTACTGCATGAAGTGCAATAAATTCTATACTTCAGATGCTATTAAAAACAGCGACGGCATTCCGCGCTGCGAATGCGGAGGGATAATAAAACCGGATGTGGTTTTATACGAAGAGGGTCTGGATGGAGACACGATAGAAGGCGCAGTTCGCGCAATATCTGAAGCCGACTTGCTGATAGTGGGAGGAACGTCCTTGGTCGTATATCCGGCTGCCGGGCTGATAGATTACTTCCGAGGTGAGAATTTGGTTTTGATAAACAGAGGCGAAACGGCGAGAAACAAATCTGCTTCGCTATTTATAGACGGAAGCATAGGCGAGACGTTGAGCCGGATTGTAGTGGATTAATAAGAGTATATATGCGACAGTGCGCTGCGCGTCTTGCATCTTTGCAGTATGTGAGACGCGCAAGATTATATTATTTTAAGGAGAAAACTGCAACGTGAGGATTTTTGGCGCAGAAAATATAACAAAGACGTATACCGACAGAGTGCTTCTGGTCGGTGTCACTCTCAATTTAAATGAAGGAGATAAAGTCGGAGTAGTAGGCATAAACGGCACAGGTAAATCTACTCTGCTAAAAATAGTAGCTGGGATAGAGACTGCGAACAGCGGATATATTCAGCGTATTCCCGGAGTGCGCATATCTTATCTTCCGCAAAACCCCGAGTTTAAAAATGGAGGTACGGTTCTTGAGCAGGTTTTCAGCAGCAATCCGCAGCTGCGCACAGCGAAAGAATACGAGGCAAAAGCGATACTCACCAGATTGGGGATAACGGATTTCGATAAGCAGGTGAGTCTGCTATCCGGCGGACAGAAAAAGAGAGTGGCTATCGCAGCGGCGTTGGTGTGCCCGTGTGAGCTCTTAATACTGGACGAGCCGACAAATCATCTTGACAGTGAAATGGTTGCATGGCTGGAGGATTTTCTTTCTAAGTTTAAGGGCGCGCTGCTTATGGTTACTCATGACAGATATTTTCTGGACAGAGTTGCAAATAGAATTGTTGAAGTTGATCATGCCCACGTGTATAGCTATCCCGGCGGGTATCGCAAGTTTCTTGAACGTAAATCAGAAAGAGAACAGCACGATTTATCTGCTCAAAGACGCAGAAAAAGCCTGATGAAAAAGGAGCTGGCGTGGATACAGCAAGGGCCTAAGGCGCGCGGAACAAAGAGCAAATTTAGAATAGAACGCT
>UQXU01000092.1 GCA_900545085.1 uncultured Eubacteriales bacterium | reverse complement strand
GGCAACTACATCGTTGTAGACAAAGAAGGAACCCAGATAGCTAAAATGCCGGTCGGAGCAACCTTTTTCGACCAGACATATTTCCCGTATGTGGACGACTACCCGGAGGATTATTCTGACCTGGACCACCAGATGGGCAAAGTCCTGTGGAGCGCTCTCGTGCACAGTCCGTGGGATCACGCAGGGGAGAGAGGCTTCTACAGTGAACTGAGAAGGCGCACCCTGGAGCTGAGAGCCAGCACGGACAAGGCACTGATGATTACCTGCGGCTGCAATCTGTTCGAGTGGGGAACTTTCCTGCGCAGAATGGATAATTTCCTGATGGATATCTATGCAGACCCGGAAAATGTAAAAGAACTTGTGGATCAGCTGATGGAACGCTACAAGCTGGAGAGCCTTCCGGACGACGCCTATGAGCTAATGCTCGAAATAGGCAGAAAGCGCGGCTTCCTCATGCGAGGGGCGGAAGTCAACGAAGAGCGAACCGCGGCTATGCTTCTGGACGAATACAAATCTTCAAAAATAGGACGGATTTCTTTAGAAAAACCTCTTTGACAATACAGCCTGGCTGCGCCATATGCGCAGCTTTTTTTATTTTAAAAAACAGACGGTACCACAAGCCGCCTGCCCTATCCGGTTCTTCATTTGATATTCTGTTTTAACTTCCGGTATCACAACAAAATCGCCGTTCTACGCGACATTTTCGTGCTCTATTATTTTTACCAGTGTTACCCAGAGAATTTTAATATCCAGCCACGCTGACATTTTCTCTATATATTCTAAATCTTTACTTATTCTGCTTTCCAGATTGAGAGCGCTCCTCCCGTTTATCTGCGCCAGACCTGTAAGCCCGGGCTTAACCGTCAATCTGTAGAGCTGCTCTTTGGTCAGCACCTTCGTCTCCTCCACTATAAACGGACGCGGCCCTATGAAGCTCATTTTCCCGCCCAAGACACAAAAAAGCTGAGGCAATTCATCTATGGAAAACTTCCTGAGGAACGCGCCCACGCGAGTAACACGAGGGTCGTTCTCATGCTGCACGAAGGGATTCTCCCGATTTCTGAACACACTCTTGTCCACCATCTTTTCAGCGTCCACACGCATTGTCCTAAACTTGTATATCTTGAACAGATTCCCCAAATGCCCTACGCGAATCTGCGAAAAAAACACAGGCCCCGGCGAATCTATTTTTATCGCCACTGCAATAAACGGAAGCAGCACTAAAAGTACGACAAGAGCGACCAGCGAACATGTTATGTCCGCAAGTCTTTTGAAAACAGGGTAATATAGCTTTTTTGCAAAAGTATTTTTCTTCTGGTTGTCCAAGGCTTTCAGCTCGCGCTTAAAATCCTCGTCCAGAATGCATCCGTATTTTCTCATAGAGCACTCTCTTATCAGTGTTAAGTAGATTATACTTTATATGAGCGCTTTTGTCAAAAACAGGCGCTGTAATTCTGATATTCTTTCATCTTTACATGCATATTACGCATATTCGCCGACAGATGATTGACATTCACGTAAAAAAATGCTAAGATGAGTTTAGATTTATAATTTGTTACAATTAGCTGGAGGTTGCGAGTATGAAAATCAGGGGCATTACCGAGCCGCAGAGGTTCTTTGAAGCCGTAAAGTCTTGTAAAGGCTCTGTAGAGCTGCTCACCGGCGAAGGCGATCGCTTAAATATGCGCTCCACCTTATGCCAGTATATCGCGCTCACACAGATGTTCAACGAAGGCAGCATGGGCGATGTCGAACTGATCCTCTCTGAACCCGACGACATAAATACGCTCATTAGCTTCCTCTCCACCGCTGAAGACTGACGCTCTCACCTGACCGCGATGTTCTGCGGTCTTTTTTATTACTTATTTCGTATTTTAAACAACGGAGTTTATTATGAGACTTTTTATCGCTTTTGAAATAGACGAACCCATAAGACGCAGCCTGCGCGGCATATCAGCCCACATCGGAGGCAGACCCTCCCGTATAGAAAATCTGCATTTGACACTTAGATTCATAGGAGAACAACCCTCTTATCGCGATGCACAATATGCCATGTCGGCTATAGCGGATATGCCGCCCGTGAAGGTGCGCGTGCGTCGGCTGGGGCACTTCGGAGACTTGCGCGACGCTCACGTGTATGCCGCCGCGGAAAGCACGCCCCCGCTTTCAGAATACGCGGACAAGCTATCCGCAGAGCTGACAAAGCGCGGCGTACCCTTCGACAGCAAAAAATTCAAGCCGCATATCACTCTCGCAAGACGCGCCGACCTCACGCAGACGCCTCTCCCGGAGATAGACGAGATGAATTTTGAGCTGCATCGCGCGACGCTTTTTGAAAGCAGACGCATACGCGGCGTTCTAACCTATATACCTCTGTATAGCATAGAATTAAAGGAGCGCAGATGAACGTATACTGTTCCGACTCTCAGTACGCTCTGGATTCCGCTGTAAATCACAGAATATCCCGCGCGCTTGAGACATTAGATCACACATACATTATCGTACCCGCACAGATGGGCTTCAACACAGAAAGACGAATAATATATCACACAGACTCTGACGGCTTCTATTCTATAGAGGTCGTCAGCTTTGAAAAGCTGGCGCGTATGCTTCTCGAACGAGTCGCCGGCCGCGCTCTCCCCGCCATAGACAGCACAGGCATGACCATGCTGGCAAAGGAAGCTCTGCTTTCGCTCGAAGGGGATCTGGACATACTCGACCCTCACGCCGACGATACTCTGCACCTGCGCCTCGCCGCTCTGGTAAAAGCGCTCCGTTCCGAGGGCATCACCTCCGAACAGCTCAAAAGCGCAGAATGCACGGATGGCGTCCTAAAGGGCAAGCTTTCTGATTTAGCCAAACTGCTCTCCAGAATAGAAAACTCCTCGGCCGGTATGGATGAAGCCGCTTTGGAGCAATTCGCATATTCCGGAATATCCCAAGCTGAGTTCTTAAAAGGCTCTCACATAATCGTCCACGGCTTTGACTCGCTCTCTCACGTCAGGATAGACGCGCTCAAGGCTCTTGACACTATCGCCGACAGCTTATCTGTATACCTTCTCGCCGACTCTGAGAACGACATATTTTCTTCCGGAAACAGATTGGCTCAAATACTCGGCGGAACTCAGCGCAAAATTCCCGACGAGAGAAATGACGATACCGCCCTTCTTGCTCGAGAGCTCTTCCGCTATCCTTATCGCAAGTTTCGCACTCCGACAGACAGCATTACAGTTTACAAATGCACCGATCCGAGAGCAGAAGCTAAGGCAGCCGCAGCCCTCGCGATAAAATACATACAGGAGGGCACAAAGCCGAACGATATAGCCATATGCGTAAGCGATATGAACATATATTCGAACATACTCGACGAGGTATTTTCTTCATCTCAGCTTCCGTTTTTCATAGAGAACAAGCGCCCGCTCATACATTCAGACATAGCAGTGCTGATTTTATCCGCGCTCAGAATAATAAACGAAGGCTGGCGTTTAAAAGACCTGCTGCTTCATCTAAAAACCGGCCTGCTCCCCGTCGAGCCGGAAGAAGCCGACGAGCTTATCCGCTTTGTAAAAGAACATGGCATAAAAGGCAGGATGCTGCGGCGAACGCTCAAAGACGAAAAAATGGAGGATATACGCGGCAGAGCTTTTTCTCCGCTCGACGAGCTTTGCAATTCGGAAGGCTCTGTCACAGAACGCCTTCTCACATACCTTGACGCTTTGAACACGGAAGAAAAGCTGGAGACTCTCGCTGATAAGCTCGCAGAGGCAGGCCTCGCCGAGGAAGCCGCGTTCACCAGGCAGACCTTCGAGCGCACAATATCTATATTGGAGCAGGCAGGAACATACCTGCCGAACGCAGACGTACACTCTCTGTATTCGGCAATCTCCGCCGGCTTTGAAAGCAGTTCGATAGCAGTAACTCCTCCTCTCGAGGGGCAGATAACCGTAGGAGAGCTGACTCACTCCGTATTTCCCCGCGTATCCAGAATGATAGCCGTGGGCATATGCGATTCTCTCGTCCCGCACACCGTTGACGACGGCGGAATTATCACCAACAGCGAAGCTGAGTCGCTGGCAGACGCGCTCACATTTTTCCCTTCCGCGCTCAGTCCTTCCGAGCAGAAGGCTCTGATAATGCGCGCCTTTTCCGCAGGCGCCTCTCTGGATCTGACCTACAACACAAGCGCAGGGCCGTCTTATATTATCGACAGAGTTAAACGCATCTCCGGAGCCGTTGAATTGGCCCCGCCGCCGCTGCTCTCCCGTTCGGAAACCTTTTCCTGCGCGGCAGCTGAACTTCGCTCTCTTGCGGACGGCGCAGATCTGCCGCCTGCCGACCTTGCGCTTTTCATGAAGTCGGAGCCTGAAGCGGTATCGCGTCTCGCCGCATACATGCAGCCCCGCCCCGTGCGCATATCCCCCGACACTTCAAAAAAACTATACGGAAAGCTCCGCGGAAGCACAAGCTTAATAGAAGATTTCTACAGATGCAGCTACAAGCATTTTATGGATTACGGAATAAAGCCCGTAGAGCTGAAAGAGCTCCGCGAGGATGCGATGAGCGCAGGCAGCTATATACATTCCCTGCTCGAAAACGTGACGCACACGCTGGAGCGCAGGCGCCTGAGCTGGCAGAACGCAGACGACAACACCGTAAGCGAAATAATCGACAGCGCCGCCGATAAAATGCGTTCCGAACACAACAAAGGCATTTTCAACAGCAAGCGCTTCGCCTTCACGGAAAAGCGGCTTAAAGAAGAAGTCCTCCTCGCAACGCGCGCCGTCCGCGCCAGCCTGACAGGCATGCACATAGCGGGCAGCGAGGTCGGCTTCCGACATGAGCTGGGCAGTATAACCCTCACGGGACGAATAGACAGAATAGACCTCTCGGACGACGGCTTCCTGAGAGTAGTCGATTACAAAAGCGGAAACAGCAGCTTCGATCTCTGCCGTCTCTATTACGGACTGAGTATACAGCTAATGATATACCTCATAGCCGCAATGGAAATCGTCCCCGGATGCACTCCCGCAGGCGGCTTCTACATGAACGTATCTCTGCCCTTCATCCCTTCCGACAAAACGGAAAGCGACCGCATGAAGGAGCTGCGCATGAACGGCTTCGCTCTCGCAGACGCAGACGCCGCCGCCAGCATGGAAAAAACAGTCGGAAAGCTCACTACTATAAAGCTTACGCTCAACCCCGACGGCATACCTTACGGAAGCAGCGCCTTCTCCCGCGCCGAGCTGGACAGCCTGATGCGGCATTGCGAAAAATTGGCTCAGAATGCCGTCAGCTCCATACTCTCCGGAAAGCTGGAGGTTAACCCGGCGGAATACGGCGGAACCATCCCCTGTGACTACTGCGAGTATTTCGCAGTCTGCCGACGGGAGGACTCCGGACGCAGCCTCCCGAAGCTGAGCCAAACAGAAATACTCAATAACATAAAGAACAATACTGAAAGGAATTAAATGGCATTCAAGCTGACTAAGTCGCAATTCGACGCAATATACGACCGCTCCGACAGCATACTCATCAGCGCAGGCGCAGGCTCGGGCAAAACTAGCGTATTGGCTCAGCGCGTCGCGGCTCTCGCCGCGGAAGGCGCCGACGTATCGCGTATGCTCATCTGCACCTTTACCTCTCCAGCCGCCGCAGAGATGCGTTCCAGAATATCCGCACAGCTCTTCTCCCTCGCAGACGAGCGGAACGACCGCAGGCTGGCGGCGCAGGCAGAGACGGCGCAGTTCTCCGACATATGCACAATACATCGCTTTGCGCTTAAACTCATAAAAGAACAGGCCGTGCCTCTGGGTCTGCCTTCGGATATTCGCGTTTTGGGCGAACGGACAGAGCTCATCCGCCTGTCCGCTCTGGACGACGCAATGGAAGAGCTGTACGAAAAAGACGACCCCGATCTTCTCTTTCTTCGAGAGCGCTTCTCAGGGAGAGACGACGAAGCTCTGCGCAATATGTTCCTGACCGTATACAACGCCCTGCGCAGCAAGGAAGAAGGTCTGGACTGGCTGCGC
>UQXU01000091.1 GCA_900545085.1 uncultured Eubacteriales bacterium | reverse complement strand
AATAGTGATAAATCTTGCCAAAGAAAGTGAGCAGCTGACATACTACGATGAAGAAGTAATGAATATTATTTTGAATGAATCTTCTGCATTTATACAAGGAAATGCAAGCGCGAGCGAAACAGCAAAGCGCATACAGTCTCGGGTAAGCTTGTATATGAAAGAGCAGTATGAATAGAAAATTATACAATGTTGTAATAACAGGACAACATCATCTCAAATCCGATCGAGGTACGCAACCCAATTTTCAACGGCTAAATCAGGAACACGCTCGAACTCTCGGACGTTGTTTGTGACCAGAATCATATCTTCAGATCTGGCGTGTGCGGCGATCAGCATATCTAATGGGCCAATCGGCGTACCTCTATCCTGTAGATAGGATCGGATCTCGCCGTATTCCGAAGCTGCTGCAGCTCCGAAAGGAAGGATGCTCAATGGAATCAGGAAACGAAGCAGCGCCTGCTCGTTTTTTGCGGGATTGGAGCTGTGCTTCATCCCATACTCCAGCTCGGCCAGCGTGATAGATGAAATACAGATGCCGCTATTCAATTCTTTCTTCAGCCGCTGCAATACGTGTTCGGGCTTGTTTTTCATCGCGTAGATGCAAATATTTGTGTCCAGCATATAAGTCACAGATTTTCACGCTCCTGTTGGATGCCCTGATCCCGGCCATCCTCAAAAATATCGTCGGTGAAGCTGTTCAGTCCGTCCATAAAAGTCTGCCACATGGACTCCATCGGCACGAGGATCACGGCGTCACCGAGCTGCTGGACGATCACTTCATCTGTATTGAAGCGAAATTTCTTCGGAAGCCGCACGGCCTGACTTCTCCCATTTTCAAAAATCTTTGCAGTCTCCATAACTGTCACCTCCCAATTTAATATATATCACGATATATATTATTCGTCAATAGGCTGCTGTGTATTCGTGAAATGCGCCTTAGTGGGAAACAATAAAATTTCAGGATGGCTGTACTTTTTGCAATGAAAAGTACAGCCATCCTGTTGTACAACGCTGCGTGATTAAAAAATTCGCGGAAAAGCATTACTGCCAGGATAATTGGAGCTGCCGGTGGTTATCGGCACAGTCTCTCAAATAGAGGTTGATCAGGGTCTGATAGGGGATGCCTTTTGCGTCGGCCAGAGACTTGAAGTAGTCGATGGTGCCGCCGTCGATGTTGATGGTGATCTGCTTTTTCAGCCGGTTCGCGTAGGGATTTTTTCTTGGATTTAGCTCGCTGATGTTATATTCATCTCTCATACTATCACCTCAAATTCCATCAAGATAAATACGTTGCTCGGTTTTGGTTGCTTGCCGTGCCGAGATAATACGGATGCAGTTTTCATTGTCGCGGTAGCAATGGCTTACAATGCAAATTTTCTGCGATTTGATCGATCCGATAATGAGGAAGCGATCTTCTTCAATGGAGTGATCCGGATCGTCAAATAGAATGGCAAACTCGTCGTAAAAGACCTCCTTTGCTGCCTCGAAAGATAAGCCGTGCTTCTTTTTGTTGATCTCATTCTTGTTGGGGTCCCATTCAAATCTTAGTGTGTCCATAATTATATTATACATACAAAATAATTATTGTCAAGGCAACTAAACGGAGATACAAAACCTGCGCGATTGGTTGTATAGGCAGCGGCGATACCGAAGTTTTCTCGCTGGCACGGCGAATACTCGATGAGCGCATTGCTCGGTGGCGACAACGGACAGCCGACAGGAAAGGCGGTTCGTTGTCGCACCGAGCAGGGGAGGCGTCCGCAGACGCCTGGAGTTTACCCCGCCCGGTGCTGCTGCGCCGGGGAACTCCGGGCATCTTGGATGCCTAATAACGGTTTACCCGTTTGCGCGAATGCGTGAACGGGTAAACCGTTATATCCGTATATACTCAGTTTATGTTGACTTTATCAGCATAGTATGGTAAGATGGGCTTGAATAGAAAAGGACGGTAAATTAGGACTGGCTGGGAGGGAAAACAAATGACAATTAAGGACTATATGCGAAAGGTTGAATCAGAAAAAATGACGCCGAAAGATTCGGCTGGAGCCAGTTTCACCGATGCGATGATGGAAACAACTGAAATCTGGAGTAACGATGCTTGCGTGGGCTATTTTCTACGGGCGGCACAGATCGTTGGCCTGGATCAGGCAGACACTAGAAAGGTCGTGGAGGCGTTCAATACGGCTTTTGATGGAACTTCCGTTGATGAGGCAGCGGATATTTACTGCAAATACTGAGCGGCTGGAAAGGCTCAGTGAATTTTACAGAAAACTCGTCTGGGCGAGGGTAAATAGTAATTAGGCCCAGAGCGTCCCGGCAGCTGCCGGGGGTTTAGCAGTTTTTATTTTAGAGCCGCTAAAAAGGTATGATGCACCTTTGTGATGTGTGGGCTTGCCGTAGTAACCTTTGTGAATTGGAAAGCACATCATGGACCCTGCTGCGAGTAATCTTTGTGAAAGCACAGGTAAGCAGAACGCATCTGTTCGCCGTCCACCTACTGAATGTTGCCAGTGTACTGTAGAAAACACTGGAGAGCCGATCCCTCGGAAAAGGATTCGACAGAACCTCAACTGCCGTAGACGCTAATAAATAGGCTGCACACATAAGCAAGAAAAAAGTGTAGAAGAGAAATCTTCAAAACAGTCACACATAAGACTTTAAAAAGTGTACTTTGCTGATCGTCGAGGTTTCTTCGGAAACTGACGTGAAGCGGCTTAGCTTGAACGTTTATATAATGTAAATAATTGATATAATGGAAATAAAGTATATACGATATATAACTTATGTAAGTTATATATCGTAATGAAAAGGGGGCTACCATTTGGGGCGAAAAAACAAATCATACTCGAAGGATCTGCACCAGCAGGCGTATGAAAAATTGACATCTATGCTGGCGCTGGGCGAAAGCAAGCGCGAGGCAGTTTTGAATGGGACAGCCGACGATAAAATCTTCTCGGTCAACACATACAAGACCTACTGGAAGCACATAAAGTACTTCTTGAAGTATGTCAAGGAAAAATACCCGGAATGTACGACGCTGAAGAAAGCAAAAAGGTATGTCAACGAGTGGCTGCAGGTGCGAGTTGACCAGGATCTATCTGCATGGACGATTCAGGCCGAGGCGAAAGCCTTGGGGAAGTTGTATGGCATAAAACCAGACGATGAAGACTACTTCAAGCCGCCGAAGCGGAACCGATCAGAAATCAAACGGAGCAGGGGAGACGCCAAGCGGGATCGGCACTTCTCGGAAGCTAACAACGATGAGCTGATAAAATTCTGCCGGGGAACCGGGCTGCGACGCAGCGAGTTGGCAGACCTGAAGGGAACGGATCTGGTGACACGGGAACAGATCGAAGCGCAGATCACGGCGCTAGAACAGATCCCAGAGCAGCAGCGGACGCCGGGTGACACGAAGCGGCTTCAGATGCTACAGGACACGCGAATGTTTGAAGGCGAGTATTTCATCCATGTGCGGAACGGAAAAGGCGGTAGGGAGCGCGTAAGCCCCATTATAGGGAAAAATCAGACACAGATCATCGACCGGATGAAGAACACGCTGCCCGATGAAAAGGTCTGGCAGTTCATTCACCAATGCGCGGATATTCATAGTTACCGCTCAGATTACGCAGTTGCTATCTACAAAGCTCATGCAAGAAAGATCAGTGAAATTCCGTTTGACCGGGTGAATAAAGGAACCGGAAAAAGATATCAGAGTGACGTCTACACTTGCCGCAAGGATGAAGCGGGCAAGAAGCTGGACAAGGCTGCTATGCTGGTCTGCAGCAAGGCGCTGGGGCATAATAGAATCAGTGTTGTAGCGGACAACTATATCCGCGGCCTTTGATGGGAGGCGAATGAGGCATCGAGTACGTAAGGAAACGAATGGGAGGCTATAAAACATTGGATAGCCTTGATGGTGAGTGTACCCATGTAATTCAAACAAGGCAGGAATATGAGATGCTTCTAAATCAGCGCGATAGAGCCAAGCGCGAAAAAGAGGAAGCAGAAAGAGCCGCTGCGCGGGAGATATCCAGAGTAAAACAGGAGGCGGCACACGAGGCCGACAGAGCTGCACAGAGGGCGCAAGCGCAGATAGACGACCTTTTACAGCAGGTGGAGCGGAAAACGGCTGAAATCGCCGACCAGCGCGCCCTCAACGCGAACCTTCTCAGAATTTCGCGGGAAAGAGCAAATGCGGATAGAGGGCTGCGACCGAAAAAGGTACATACCGGGTATGTTGTCGTGATGTCCTCCGAAAAAGAAATACGGTACAAAACCGGCAGGAATAAGCTGCTGACGGCAAAGGTATGGGAGACGGTACTTCAGAGTCCTTACTCGGTCGATTTTACAGAGAGCCAGGCAAGGCAGCTGATCGAGGAAGATCTTCTGGCCAGAAAAAATGGCTTGCTTGCGGACGTGGGCATTACGATGATTTGCAGCGGGAGCAGCTATGAGAATTTAATCGAAACGGAAAACTGGAAAGAAATCAAAGCAGCGCACAATACGCTATTCTCACGGCAGCTTCGGGCAAACTATAGAGTTGGCTATTGGGAATATATCATTCAGCACACAAAACCGCTTGGAATCGTCCCCGCAGATATGCGGGCTGGAACGAAAAATGGATAGCAAAATAGCCTGTCCGCAACCCTTGAAATCGCGTTTTGGACAGGCTATAATAACGGTCAAAAAATAGGGAAAAAGCTATTGATAATCTAAGCCCCCGTATAGGGGTCTAAGGCTAGAACAGGGGCTGGATTTTTGTTGCGAAAAAATAAAAAATTTCTCTTTTTAGGAAGCGAGCAGGGGTCAGCAGTTTGTAGCGATTTGCTGGGTGCTGGATCGGGGGGCGCAGCCCATCCGATAGCAGGGTAGGATTTGTCCACGGTCTTTTCCAAGGTCGTCCATCAGGATTCTCCACGCCTTTATGGTGTGGGGAATCCTGTGGGCGTACCGGCAGGCGTAAGCCTGTGGGAAAGGCGGTGGGCAAATCCGGATGGTTTGGAATCCCCGCCGCAGCGGACTTTTCTTTTTGCTTCTTTTTCTTTTACTGGGAGGACTTTGTGTATGACACAGAATTACACTGAAGGATATGAGTATTTGAGTTCTCAATTTCCGGAGGTCAGCGGCTATGATTTTTACAGAGAGATGTTCCCGAATAACGAGCGATCTGACGAGCAGCATATGGATTATTCTCATCCCAACGCAATTTATCTGTATCGGGAGCAAACGTCCGATGGTTTTAATCGAATGCGCCGAAGAATCATGTTCTCCGATCAGTGGGAAAATGATTACATGGAATTTATCGAACAAAATCCGCTGACGCTGTGCAGCGGACTGTCCTATCGCGGGAAATCCAATAAGCTGGAGCACGCGCAGCGGATGAACGCACTGATCTTCGATTTGGATGGTGTTGGTCTGAAAGAGTTGCGAAATTTATTTTTGCGATTTGGCGGCGATCCGACGCGGCTTCGCCGCTTGCCGATGCCGACGTATCTCGTTCTGTCAGGGACCGGTCTGCACGTTTGCTATTTTTTCCGGGAGCCGATCGATCTATACCCGAATATTAAAATCCAGTTGAAAAGCCTAAAGTATGATCTTACGTTTCGGATGTGGGAATACAAGGCGACGTCGCAAAACAAAGAGATTCAGTATCAGTCCATCAACCAGAGCTTCCGCATGGTTGGCAGCATCAACGAAAAGCATGGCAATCAGATTGTGGCGTTTCGGACCGGCGAACCGGTGACGTTGGAATATTTGAACGCTTATGCCAGACCGGAAAATCGGGTGGATGTCAATAAGCCGTTTAGACCGTCGAAGATAACGAGAGCGGCAGCGCGGGAAGCGTATCCGGAGTGGTATGAGCGAGTTATTGTCAAGGGCGAAAAGTACCCGAAAAAATGGGACATTGCAGGAAAGGTACATGGCGACGATCCGTATGCACTTTACCATTGGTGGCTGCGGCAGATATTATCAATCCGGGGCGGACACCGGTATTTCTTTTTGATGTGTATGGCAATTTACGCCTATAAATGCGATGTTCCGAAGGCGCAGCTTCGGAAGGATATGCAGATTGCATTTGAGGATCTCCAGATGGTGCAACATGAGAATGCGTTGACTGAGGATGATATTAAGAGTGCGCTGGAGGCGTATGA
>UQXU01000090.1 GCA_900545085.1 uncultured Eubacteriales bacterium | reverse complement strand
ACGACGATAAAAAGTAAAATATAAATGCAACTCTAAATGCTATGCGCGGGCGGGGAGAGTTTCCCGCCTGCGTATGGCTATGCTGGCATTAGGTATCGCATGATCAATTTGGAAGAGCTATGAGCCAAAAATACACATGCGGCCAGGAGGAAGAGAGAAGTGGCAAACAAAGACTATTACGAAACGCTTGGCGTCTCCAGAGACGCAAGCCAAGCTGACATAAAGAAAGCATTCCGGCAGCTCGCAAAAAAGTATCACCCCGACGTCAACAAAGAAGACGAAAATGCGGCTCAGAAATTTAAAGAAGTCAACGAGGCATACCAGATACTCTCCGACGAGCAGAAGCGTGCTCAGTACGATCAGTTCGGCTCGGCAGCATTTGATGGTACTGGCGGCTTTAACTCGGGATTCTCCGGTGCAGATTTCAGCGGCTTTGGAGGCTTTTCCGATATATTCGAGAGCTTTTTCGGCGGGAAACCGCGCAGGCAGGCGAACGGTCCGAAGCGCGGAGCTGATATAGATACGCAGCTGCGCATAACTTTTGAAGAAGCTGCATTCGGCGTGAGAAAGACCGTGTCTGTAAATAGGATGGAACAATGCACAAGCTGCGCAGGCTCAGGCGCGCAGCCGGGCAGCGAGACAAAGACTTGCCCCACATGCGGAGGCACAGGTCAGATTCAACAGGAACAGCGCACCATGATGGGCACTTTTATGAATATTGTGGAGTGTCCGCATTGTCATGGCGAAGGCGAGATAATAGAGAAGCCCTGCGAGAAATGCCACGGAAAGGGCAGAGTATCCGCCAGCAGAATGATAGTTGTAAACATACCCGCGGGTATAGACAACGGTCAGGTGATAACTCTGCATGGCGAAGGTCATGCCGGAACAAAGGGCGGCGCAAAAGGCAACTTAAACGTGTATATTTCCGTCAAGCCTCATAAGACATTCCAGCGCAGCGGAGCAGATCTGTATATGGATATGTCCATAAGCTTCGCTCAGGCAGCTCTCGGCAGCGAGCTGGAGATAGAAACACTGGAGGGCAAGGTAAAATACAATATGCCCGCCGGCACGCAGACGGGCACGACGTTCAGGCTCAAGGAAAAAGGCATTAAACACCTGAGAGCGGATAAAAAGGGAGACCTTTACGTTAAGGTTAATATAACAGTCCCGCGCAAGCTGACTGATAAGCAGAAAGAGCTGCTTATGGAATTTGAAGGAATAAAAGAAGCGCCTAAAGGAAAAAAGCACAAGGGCCTTTTTAAGTAATCATCAGGAAGAACCCCCTTTTGAGCATCCCCGATACTGGTTATCAGTCGGGGGTGCTTTGCTGTATGTTCGTGTTATATTGTACTTTTTCCAATAAAGTGATATAATTTCAAATTAAGACAGGCTTTTTTGGAGGGCTGAAATGATAGTAGATATACATACGCATTGCTTTAATGATAAACTGGCGGAAAAAGCTCTGCGCAAGCTTGCGGATGCATCCAACGTGCGCCCGTATGGTCTTGGCAGAATCGGAGATATACAGGACTATGTATTAAAACACGCAGGAGTTGACTATGCTGTAGTTTTAAATGTCTCTACTTCACCGGGATATGAACACAATGTAAACAATTTCTCTGCCGATATTGATATGATAGACAGGATAATATCCTTCGGCAGCGTACATCCTGATTATGAAGATATATACGGTGAATTGAAGCGCATAAAAGACATGGGAATGATAGGCATAAAGCTCCATCCTGACTATCAGGGCTATCATTTCGATGACAAAAAGGCGTATCCTATTTATGAAGCATGTCAGGATCTGGGATTAATACTTCTTACGCACGCAGGATTCGACCCCATAAGTCCCACACATGTACATACTACGCCCGAAGGCGCGCTGAAAGTTCACAGAGACTTTCCCGATTTGAAGCTGATTATGGCGCATATGGGCGGCGTATACAGCTCAGACGACATAGAGCGGGTGATAGCAGGTGAAAATATTTATTTGGATACGGCGGTATGCGCGAACTATGTTGAACCAAAGACGATAAAAAGACTTGCGGATAAGCATGGCGCGGAAAAGATCCTGCTGGGCAGCGATTTTCCATGGGATACAACTATAAACGAAATGAGAATGCTGGAGAGGTCAGGTCTGAGCAGCAGTCAGCTCGACATGATATTCGGAGAAAATGCGAGAGAGCTTCTGAGTATGGATGAGCTGCTCGCGCGTCCTAAGATCAGGAGAATGAAGCCTGAGAATAAAGAGGATTTCATACAAATGGCGTCTGATTTCTATTCGTCAGATGCAACTGTCAGCCAGCCTGATGTTGATAGCTTTGAAAACACTTTCAAAGCAATAATAAAAGGAAGAGACGGAGTTGACGGTTATATAATAAGCAAAAAAGACGAGATATGCGGATATGCAGTTGCATCTAAATCGTGGTATTCTGAAGCAGGCGGAAAGATAGTCGCCCTCGAAGAGCTTTATATCAAGCCGGAATACAGAGGAATGGGCATTGGGACTCAGTATCTCAAATGGGCAAAGGCGTATTATACCGGCGCGGGCGCAAAGGCTTTGAGGCTGGAAGTCAGCCGGAATAACGATAAAGCGCATGATTTGTATAAAACGCTCGGATATGTTGATTTAGACTATTTGCAGATGTTTTCAAAAATCAGATAGCTTTACTATAGTGATGGAAACATGTATACTATAGTCAAAGTTAAGAAAGGAAGCGGTTATGAAAAATAAGACGACAGTTGAAATTTGCGGCAGAGAGTATTCTATCGTTTCCGAAGAGACAGAGGAATATGTAGCGCAGCTTGCTTCTGAGCTGGACGAAAGGCTGCGGGGATTGGGAAGCGCATATGTAGGTATGAACGACAGCCGCGTTATGGTGCTGACTGCTCTGAATCTTATGGACGAGCTGAGTAAATCGCGCGAGCAGCTGGCTTATGCCATGAGCGAAGCGCGCAAAGCAGCGGAAAGCGCAGCCAGCGGCAGCGAAATAGATATATTCGAGGCGGAGATAAGCAATAGAGATGAACGCATATCTGAGCTGGAGGCAGAGGTTGCAGAGCGCGACGAACGTCTAAAGAACCTATCCTCCGATGCCGGAGTAGCAGAGCTGAATGAAGCTTTGAGCAAGAGAGACGCGCGCATTGATGAACTGCAAAAAGCTGTGAAGCGTTCCGAAGCATATCGTGCGGAAATAGATGAGCGAGATAAGCGAATAGCAGAGCTGACAGAAACTATGGGACAGATGAATGCGAAAATAGAACGCACGTCTCAGCTCGAGGCTAAAGTCAGAGAATATGAGGAAAAAGTGAAGCAAAGCAGCCTGCGCGTCGCGGAAATGGAGCTGAAGATGCGCCGCGTGGATTCGCTGGAGCATGAGCTGCATAAAAAAAATGCCAGCATAGCTCAAATTGAAGAGAGTGTAAACGAGAAACAGAAGGCGCTCGAGGAAGCGGAGGAAAAACTCTCGGCTCAGGTTCTCGGTTTTGAGCAAAAGTCGGCAGAGCTGAAGCGCTCGGAATCCGAAGCCCGTGCTGCAAAAGTTGTGGCGGAAGTGCAGCTTAAACAAAAGGATGAATATATCGCCAGCCTAGAGCTTAGAGTTCGAAAATTAGAGTATGTTAAAGACGAGCTTTCCAAACGCGACGAAAAAATTGCAGAGCTGACCGCGCAGGTGGAAACTATCGAAAGAGATAAGCGCAATGAGCTTCTTCAATGCCAAAAACAAATGGCGGAACTAAAGATGAAGCTCGTCACTTTGCCCGACATGGAGAAGAGAATCTCGGATCAGGCTGAGACGATAAAACAGCTTGGCGCAGAGGCGCAAAAATTGCCGGAGCTTCAATCTGAGTTGGAATCAAAAGAAAGCAAGATAGCTTTTCTTGAAAAAGAGACGGAACGAATTCCGCCTCTGAAAGCCCAGGCGGACAGAATCCCTGATCTTGAAAAACAGATTGACGAGCAAACAGAAGAGATAACTAGGCTGAAATCTGACAACATGAAATTGGGTCAGATGCAGGCGGAGATAATAATTAGAAATGAGAGAATAGCCGAGCTTGAACAGGAATGCTATAAGATGGCCGCCATGGAGGAAAAGCTGAAATTGGCAGAGTCGGCTCAGGCTGAGTTAAGCGGCGCCAAGCAGTCGATAGTATCGTTAGAGAAGGATACAGCGGATAAGGCGGCGAAGATTGCAGAGATGCAGGAGAAGCTGAATGCAGCGGAAGGACTGGCGTCAGAGCTGGAGAACACAAAGTCTAGATTAGGGACGCTTCAGCTTGATATGGCTGAGAAGGATTCTAAAATTACTGAGTTGAAACAGGACGCTGAGGAACATAAAAAAGCTATGGATGTCGCGGCAGAACAACACGATATTAGAGTTGCGGATTTGCAGATGAAGCTGCAAAAGCTTGAAAATATACGCAGAGAGGTGCAGAAGCGCGATGAGAGGATAGCTGAGCTGGAAGCTGAAAACAGCAAGATAGCTTCGATTGAAGCGGTGCTCAGAGAGAAGGAAGGGCTTATATCCGATATGGAAGAAAAGTCGAAGGACTTTGAAAAGCTGACATTGCAGCTAAGCGCGAAGAGCAGCCGTATAGCGGAGCTGGAGTTCCAAATTCGAGAACTGGAACGTCAGCCTAAAGAAGTGCGTTATCACAAATCAAGACGCGGTAAAATAGACAAAAAATAAAAAACGCAAAGGGGCGCCGCCGTGTGTCCCTGTTTTTCGATATTTTCAATAGAGCTCGGAGGGATAAGAATGGAACTGCTTGCACCTGCAGGCGATTTAATTACAGCTAAGACTGCAATAGATTGCGGAGCCGATGCGTGTTATGTAGGCGGAGAGTTCAGTGCGCGGGCGTATGCGAAAAATCTTTCATATAAAGATTTACATGAAATCATCAGATATGCTCATGCCAGAGGAAGCAGAGTTCATGTCGCGTTGAACACTATGATATTTGACAGCGAGATAAAAGATGCAATGCAGTACGGAGAATTTCTGTATTCAGAAGGTGTGGATGCAGTGATAATCGCAGACGTAGGTTTGGCAGATGCTTTTTCCCATGCTTTCCCGGGGCTTCCGCTCCATGCCAGTACGCAGATGGGAATCTGCGACAAGGGAGGGGCGCTTTTCGCCCGAGCTTTGGGATGTTCTCGAGTCGTTCCTGCGAGAGAGGTTTCGATATCGGGTCTGAGGTCAATAGCTGAGACAGGTATAGAAGTCGAGGCGTTTGTACACGGAGCTCTTTGTTCCGGAATATCGGGAACGTGTCTGCTCTCTCAGGTTATAGGAGAAAGAAGCGGCAACCGAGGAAGATGCGCTCAGCCGTGCCGTATGCTGTATTCCCTTGGAAATGCTGAAGAGGCGTATCATCTCAGCGCCGCGGATTTATGTATGATAGAGAATCTCGCAGATTTGCGGGATGCCGGCGTCTGTTCATTAAAAATAGAGGGCAGGATGAAGCGCAGGGAATACGTCGCGCTGACAGTTTATTACTATAAAAAAGCGCTCGCAGCTTTGGACGGAGGCAGCTTCGATACAGAACGAGCTGTTTTTGAGCTGAAAAAAATATTTAATCGCGGAGGCTTTACAAAAGGCTATTATTATGGCGGCAGAGACGTTACGTATACTTCCAGACAAAACCACATGGGAGTATATGTCGGTAAAGTGGCGAAGATAAAAAACGGCAGAGCACAGATAAAAACGCGGTCCGAAATTTCCAAGGGAGACGGCGTGGAGTTCTTTTCGGATGTATCTCACGGGGGCTTGACTCTTCCGTATGCTGATGTGATATCGGGTGGTTATTCCATAGCTG
Organism: uncultured Eubacteriales bacterium; assembly: GCA_900545085.1. Taxonomy (GTDB): domain Bacteria; phylum Bacillota; class Clostridia; order Christensenellales; family Christensenellaceae; genus Scybalosoma; species Scybalosoma faecavium. Next base: position 775 of record UQXU01000090.1, on the reverse strand, counting down.
CGCCTCCCAAAGCGCGCGCAGGGGACGAAGTTTACCTGACGTCTGATAAGTCGCAGCTGGATTTTGCCGCAAAAATAGCTGAGCAAAAGAACCCGAATCAGCCCTTGAGCTTGAAGCTGAAGCTTCATGAAGGAAAAACGCCGAGGCTTGAGGGAAGGTCGGCTGATTTGAAAGCTGAGTCAGAGGGGGAAGCCCCGCTGGAAAGAGCGAGAAATTGCATAAATACTGAAAAGCTGGAAGCATGGCTGAGCAAAACAGGCGGAACTATTTTCGGTACACCGCATATAGAATTGGACATAAAAGGAGAGCCGTTTATCAATGCGGCACAGGTGAACGCGCTCAGGCGAGAAACTCTGACTAAACTGGAATCACGCTTCTATGACAGCAAGCGGCAGTATGTGTGCAGGCCCGGCAGGCTTTCGGAAATAAAAGAAGTGCATAAAGAGCGGTATCTGGCTGTTCAGGTCAGAGACACGGCGCAGGCGCTGGCAGCGGCTCAGGCGGGCGCGGACAGAGTTTATTTTCTTCCGCGTGAATGGAAGCAGAGTGAGTTTGATATGATGAACGGCATGAAGGCTTGGCTTTGTCTCCCGCCGTTTTGGGATGCTGAAACGCGGGAAAAGCTTAATAAAATGAATTTGGATAGCTTCGACGGCGCTGTAGTAGGAAACGTGGGTCAGATTGAGATGGCAAAGGAATTGTTTCCTGCATTTGTGACTGACAGTTGCTTGAATGTCGGCAATTCCAGAACCGCCGCCTATTTTGCTTCGCTTGG
>UQXU01000089.1 GCA_900545085.1 uncultured Eubacteriales bacterium | reverse complement strand
TGTGATGACGTTGACCGACGGCCTCTGCGTCGCAATCACCAGATGGATGCCCGCCGCGCGCGCCAGCTGCGCCAGTCGGCAGATGGATTCCTCCACCTCACCGGGGGCGACCATCATCAAATCGGCCAGCTCGTCGATGATGACGATGATCTTGCTCATCGGCTCCTCGTTTGGGCCGATGGCGTTGTTGTAGCCGCGGATGTCGCGCACGCCCATCGTCTCAAACCGCTTGTAGCGGTGCTCCATCTCCACAACCGCCCAGCTCAGCGCCGCGCTCGCCTTCTTCGGGTCGGTCACGACCGGCACGAGCAGGTGCGGAATGCCGTTGTAGACAGAAAGCTCGACAACCTTCGGGTCGATGAGGATGAGCCGCACTTCTTCCGGCTTGGCGCGGAAGATGATGGAGTTGATGATCGTATTGATGCAGACGGATTTGCCCGAGCCCGTCGCGCCCGCAATTAGCAGATGAGGCATTTTCGCCAAATCCGCCAACACTCTCGAGCCGGATATGTCCATACCCAGAGCGAAGCCGAGCTTGCTTTTTATAGAACGAAATTCCGCAGAGTCGATTATATCTCTGCCTGTCACCGTTCCGCGCTTTGCGTTGGGCACTTCTATCCCCACCGCCGCCTTTCCCGGTATGGGCGCTTCTATCCTCACGCCCTGAGACGCCAAATTCAGAGCTATATCATCCGCCAGATTTACAATACGGCTGACCTTCACTCCGGGAGCCGGCTTGAGCTCGTATCGAGTGACTACAGGACCTCGGCTGACGTCCACGACCTTTGCATTAACGCCGAAACTGTTTAACGTGCTCTCGAGCCGTTCCGATCTCATCGCTATCTCTGAGCGCGCATTGTTATCCGCCGGCTTTTTTCCGAATTCTAACAGATCTGTCGGAGGATATTGATATTCGCCTGTTTCCGTCTGACTTTCGGCCTGCTCGGTTTTTTCTGCTGAACTAAACACTTGCTCAGCCTGTTCTTTGAGCAGCTCGTCGTTCGCGTCATCCCGCGCGGGATACCTGTCGATTATTTCATTCGGGCGAGCCGGATGGTATCTGTCTGGCAGATCAGGCGCGGCATGTTTCTTAAAATCATATTCGAGCTCCGGCTCATCCTCATCCCCGGCGCTGTCATCGTCTTCTATCTCAAGCCATTCTACGTTTTTCGGCATTTTTGCCGTATATTCGAAAGCTTTTTTCTTTGCTTTTTCCACATTGCGCCGCGACCATGCGGATATGCCGTCGTTCTCCGAATCCTTTTTCTGTTCGAGCTTTCTGCTTTTTAACTCAGGAATCTCCTGAGACTCGGCTTCATCATAAAAGCTCTCCTCATATTCGTCATCTTCGCTGCGTTCGCGTATTATCTTTTTCTGTTTATTCGTTTTAGTTTTCTTTTTCTTCTTTCTTGAGAAAAAGCTGGATGGAGAAATTCCTATAAACAGTATCGCGCATATCGCCGTCAGAACCGCAGATAATATAGCGGTGCATATCGCCCCCATGAGCTTTACCAGCGGATAAGACAGCACCGCTCCGACAAAGCCTCCAGTCGTGCCCGTATTCGCAGCGAAACTGACGCTTCTAAATAAAAAGTCGAAATATCCATTATCATATGAGGACGAATTAATAGACAATACATGCAAAAGCGTTTCCAGAAATACCAGACCGACTATGGCTAAAGCCGCCTTGCCTCTGCCCGGGAAATTTCTCTTGGATGACATAATCCATATACCGTCGAAAATCAAAAACGGCGGAAACAGCCATCCCAGCATACCCATGGCTCCGAGCATACACATTTTAAGATACTTAACTACTACCGCTTCTTCTCCGAATATCAGCGCCGCAGCCATTATAATGCCTGCAGCTATCAGTATCAGCCCCGCAGCGTCTGTGCGAGTCGTTCCTTTCTTTTTTGTTTTTCTTTTCGTCATCCCATCTCTTCCTAGATATATAAGTAAATTACATTATATTATACACCCAAGACAGCTTTTTCACAAGTGCCGCAGTCATTGCGCAAAAACAAACCTCCCAAAGCTTGCTCACGAAGCTATGAGAGGTCTCGCTCTTTATGACATTTTTGCTCTAACCGCGGCGATATGCTCCGCCACTCTCTCCTTAGCCGGTCCGCCGACTATCTTGCGCTGAGCTACACAAGCCTCGAGAGATATAAAATCGTATACATCCTCTCCGAATACGGGCGAAAATTTCTTTAGCTCCTCAACCGAAAGATCAGCTATGGCGCTTCCGTTTTTCTCGCATTCGTAGACCATGTTTCCTATCACTGCATGAGCATCTCGGAAAGGCATTCCTTTTTTCACCAGATAATCCGCCGCGTCCGTCGCATTCGTAAATCCGCCTCCCGCCGTGCGGTACATGTTGTCTTTTCTAAACTCAGCCGTCTCTATCATACCTGCAAACACCGCAATGCAGCTCTTTATCGTATCCGCAGCATCAAAAGCCAGCTCCTTGTCCTCCTGCATATCCTTGTTATACGCCAGAGGCAGCCCTTTCATAACGGTCAGCATTCCCATAAGATCTCCATAAACTCTGCCCGTCTTTCCGCGGATAAGCTCCGCCATGTCAGGGTTTTTCTTTTGAGGCATTATGCTGGAGCCGGTAGAGTACGCGTCCGAAAGATTCACAAACGCAAATTCTCCGGTAGACCACAGTATAATTTCCTCGCAAAAACGTGAAAGATGCATCATCAATATGGACGAATCAGACAAAAACTCTATTGCAAAATCGCGGTCAGACACAGCGTCAAGACTGTTCGGCGTTATTTCGGCAAAGCCCAGTTCGTCGGCAACAGACTGTCTATCCAGCGGATACGTCGTCGCACAAAGCGCTCCGGAGCCGAGCGGCATGGAGTTAGTGCGGACATAGCACTCGCCAAATCTGTCGTAATCGCGCGTAAACATCTGCGCGTAAGCCATCATGTGATGAGCCAAAGTCGTGGGCTGAGCCTTTTGCAGATGCGTATAAGCCGGCATAATAGTATCCAGATTTTTCTCCGCAATGTCAGCCAGCGTCAGCACAAGCTTCTTTATCCCTTCGCGCACTTCTTCTATTTGTACCTTGAGATACATTCTAAAATCCAAAGCTACCTGATCGTTGCGGCTGCGTCCCGTGTGCAGTCTTTTTCCCGGTTCTCCTATGCGCTCCGTCAGCAGCTTTTCTATGTTCATGTGGATATCCTCGTCATGCGGCGAGAATTCCACCTTGCCCTGTTCTATGTCTTCCAGAATCGCTTTCAGTCCCGCTACTATCTGTTCCGATTCTCCTTTGTCTATTATGCCCTGTCTGCCAAGCATACTCGCGTGCGCAATGCTGCCGAGTATATCCTGCTTGTACATCCTGGAATCGAAAGAAATAGACGAGTGAAATCCTTCTGCAAAAGGATCTGTGTTTTTATGGAAGCGTCCTCCCCAAAGTTTGCCCATTATATCTCCTTAAATAAACGAATCTTTTTAGTCCTGCTATATACAAACAAAGGCGGAGTTTCCTCCGCCCTGCGAAAATCCAATTTATTGTATTTACTTTGCGTCGGGATGATCCGCCTTCATCAGAGCGCGAACCTTGAGCGGCAGACCGAGCAGAGTAATAAAGCCCTGTGCATCCTTCTGATCATAAACGGCATCCTCGCCAAATGTAGCATACTCCTCATTGTACAGAGAATACGGAGACTTAATGCCTACCGCTACGCAGTTGCCCTTGTAGAGCTTCATGCGAACCGTACCGGTTACATTCTGCTGAGTGGACGTCACGAAAGCGGAAAGAGCCTCGCGCAGCGGAGAATACCAGAATCCGTCGTAAACAAGCTCTGCAAACTTGGAGGATACTGTCTCTTTGTAGTGCATTGTCTGACGATCGAGCGTGATAGACTCGAGAGCTGCGTGAGCCGTGTACATTACGCGGCCGCCGGGAGTCTCATACACACCGCGGGATTTCATACCTACGAGACGGTTCTCTACCATATCGTCAATGCCCACGCCGTTTGCAGCGCCAAATTCATTGAGTTTTGTAAGCAGCTCTACAGAATCCAGCTTCTCGCCATTGATAGCTGTGGGAACGCCCTTTTCAAAATCCAGTTCAAAATAGAACGGCTCGTCCGGAGCTTCCTCAGGGTTCTTGCAGATGAGAAGCAGATCCTTCTTGGGCTCATTCCACGGATCCTCCAGGTCAGCGCCTTCGTGAGACAGATGCCAGATATTAGCGTCCATGCTGTAGGGGCGGTCCTTAGTTACGGGAACTTCTATACCGCGTGCATTAGCATAATCTATCTCCTCTTCACGAGACTTGATATCCCAAATTCTCCAAGGAGCGATTACATCCAGATTGGGAGCGAGCGCCTTTATTGTCAGCTCGAAACGAACCTGGTCGTTGCCCTTGCCCGTCGCGCCGTGGCAGATAGCGTCTGCGCCTTCCTTTAATGCAATCTCTACGAGACGCTTAGCTATTATCGGACGCGCCGTAGAAGTACCGAGCAGATACTTTCCTTCGTAAATTGCATTGGCCTGCATCGTAGGCACGATGATCTCGTCGATATATTCTTTAGTCAAATCTTCTATGTAAAGCTTAGACGCGCCCGTGCGCAAAGCCTTCTCTTCCAGACCGTCCAGTTCCTTGCCCTGGCCTACGTTTCCTGCTACAGCAATAACCTCGCATCCGTACGTTTCCTTTAGCCACGGAATTATAATAGAAGTATCCAGACCGCCGGAATACGCCAGCACTACCTTGTTCAGCTTTTTCACTTGCTTATCCTCCAAATTTATTTACTCCGCCAAAAAACGCGGTTAGCTTCATGCCCATAATTATACGCCTATATGAATAATTATGCAAGCACTTTTTTTATTTTCTGCGATAAATTATAACTGCTCCGCCAAAAAAATTCAAGCTTTTCCTGCTGACGAACAATTATCTTCAATAATGGGGTACCGCCCAGTCATTCAACAAGCGAACGAGGGGCGAAGCCCTTTCTGCGATGCGGTTAAAATAGATGTTCCTCACCGCGTTTATTTTAGACCTGCGCTAAATCTTTGTCAAGCGCGGCAATAAAATAAAGGCAGGATTCCCTGCCTTTTTGCATTCATTTTAAGACGTAAGCACTTTCGTCCAGACGTCATTGTATATTTTAAGACTGTCGCCCAGATATTTATAGTACTCACATCTGTCGTAATATTCATTTTTCATTATATACGCGGGATTCTCCAGCATAGCTGCCATTTCCTCATCCTCCGCCATTAATTCTTTAGCCTTCTCATTAGGCGTGGTATAGCCTATGTACTTAGAATTCGCAGCGGCGACCTCGGGTTCGCACAGATAGTTTATGAACTCCATAGCCGCGTCCTTATGCTTTGATGACTCAAGCACACAGAGATTATCTACCCATACATTGCTGCCCTCTTTAGGAACTACATAGTTGAGATCAGAATTTTCAGATATCGCCGCAGCCGCAGCTCCGCTGTAATCTACGGCAAGAGCGCATGTGCCGGAGATCATGCTCGTCATTATATCGTCCGTTCCGTAAGCCATAACTATACCCGCGTCGCGTTGCTCCATGAGAAGCTTCCCCGCCTCCTCTACCTGAGATTGATCCGTCGTGTTTATGTCGTATCCCAGACGTATTAACGCAACAGCGAGAGAATCTCTGATAGAATTGTACATCATTATCTTGCCCTTGTATTTCTCATTCCAGAGAATATCCCAGCTGTCTACGGTATCGTCAACCATCGTTGTGTTATACACTATACCCAATGTGCCGATCATATACGGTACGGAATACTCGCTGTCCGGATCAAACGTGCGCGTATCCGACGCCGATTTGATATACTCAAAGTTGCTCATGCTGCTGTAATCCAGCTTTGCCAGCAGATTTTCTTCTTTCATCTGCTCTACCATATATTCAGACGGCACCACGATATCTATCTCAGAGCCTTCGGTCGAGCATATCGTGTACATTTCCTCATTAGATGTGACGCGGCGTTCCTTCACTTCTATATTGTCGTGTTCTGAATTAAACTTAGCGAGTATATCAGGATCAAGATATTCTCCCCAGTTGAGCAGATATACAGTCTCTTTCCCGCCGGAGCCGCCCTCGTTTTGCGAATCGGATGAGCTCCCGGAGCTGCATCCTGACGCAACGCCGAGCATGAGCGCCGCGCTGAGCGCAAAAGCCAAAATTTTCTTCAAGATAGTGTCCTCCTCTTTAATTATCAATAAAAATATATAGTTTTACTCAGCCTGCTTTTTTCCCTTCCAAAGCAATATTGTCCCGCTTCCCGGCGCGGATGGAGCGTATATTGCTTATCAAAAGCAGAAGTATAACCGCGACGAACATTATAGCAGAGAGCGCGTTTATCTTCGGATTTATGCCTACGCGCGCCATAGAGTATACGTAAATTGATAGATTGTTTACCATACCCTGCGTTGAGAAAAAGCTGATTACAAAATCGTCAAACGACATTGTAAACGCCATTATAAAACCGCTGACTATCCCCGGCATTAGCTCGGGGAGCAGAACCTTTCGCAAAGCATACGCCGGCTTCGCGCCCATGTCCAGCGCCGCCTCATACAGGTTTTTGTCCATCCGCCTCAGTCTCGGCATGACGGAAAATATGACATATGGTATATTAAACGCTATATGCGATATCAGCAGCGTACCGTATCCGCGCGGTATGCGCAAAAATATAAACAGCAGCAGCATGGATATGCCCGTAACTATATCCGCATTCATAATGGGTATATACGTCAGATTCACCGTTATGGACTTGGTTATCTTTTTAAATTCATATATGCCAATCGCCGCCAGAGTTCCTATTATTACCGCTATCAGTGCAGAAAGAACCGCAACCGAAAGAGTAACCCACAGCGCCTCTGTTATAGAAGGATCTGCAAAAAGCTGTTGATACCACTTGAGCGAAAATCCGGACCATTTCGCCATAGTCTTTCCTTCGTTAAAGGAATAAACCGTAAGCATTAGAATGGGCATATACAGAAAAAGCAGCAGTATCCCGAGATAAAATCTTTTAAAAAAGGTCTTTAATTTTCTCATACTACACCGCCTCCTTCCGACCCGTCTTTATCGTATTTTCGCATTATCGCCATGCTCAGCACCAGTAGTACCATCATGACTATCGCCAGCGCACTTCCCGTGTTCCAATCGCTCAGCAGCATGAACTGATTCTCCAATATATCTCCGTACATCAGATAGTTTGAGCCGCCCAGAAGGCGCGAGATTATAAACGTGGAGACAACCGGCATGAACACCAT
>UQXU01000088.1 GCA_900545085.1 uncultured Eubacteriales bacterium | reverse complement strand
GTTCCCGCTGGCAGGCACGCGCCCTCGCGGAAAGACAGACGAGGATGATGCAAGACTGGAGAGAGAGCTTCTCGCCGATCCAAAAGAACGCTCAGAGCACAACATGCTCGTGGATTTAGGCAGAAACGACATAGGCAAGGTCAGTAAATTCGGCACTGTAAAAGTAGATAAGTACATGGTGATAGAGCGATTTTCTCATGTAATGCACATCGGATCTACCGTTACAGGTGAGATAAACGATGACAAAACAGCTCTCGACGCAATCGGCTCCGTGCTCCCTGCGGGAACGCTGTCCGGCGCTCCTAAGATACGCGCCTGCGAGATAATAAACGAGCTGGAGGGGAGCCGCAGAGGAATATACGGAGGCGCGATAGGCTATATTGACTTCGCGGGAAATATGGACGTTTGTATAGCAATAAGAATTGCGTTTAAGAAAAACGGAAAGGTTTTTGTACGCTCGGGCGCAGGCATTGTAGCGGACAGTGTGCCGGAAACGGAATACATTGAGTGCATAAACAAGGCTAAAGCGGTTATGAACGCACTGGAAATGTCTCAGGGAGGTATAGACTGATGATACTGCTTATAGACAACTACGACAGCTTTTCCTATAATCTATATCAGTTGATAGGAGAGATTAATCCGGATATAAAAGTAATACGAAACGACGAGTTGACTATCGGGCAGATAGAGGCGCTCAAACCGGAACGAATAATTCTCTCGCCCGGACCGGGGAAACCGTCAGATGCAGGAATATGCGTAGAAGCTGCGAGATACTTCGCGGGGAAAGTACCTGTGCTCGGAGTCTGCTTAGGACACCAGGCGATATGCGAAGCGTTTGGCGCGACGGTAACTCACGCTAAGAGGCTGATGCACGCTAAGAAGTCGGAAATAACGCTGGACTGCGAATGCGGCATTTTCAATGGCCTGCCTGAGAAAATACTCGGAGCTCGTTATCACTCTCTGGCTGCTCTGCCCGAAACTATAACAGAAGAATTGAAAGTTACGGCAAAGAGCGACGACGGAGAGATAATGGCGGTTAAACACGCGAAGTATGACGTATATGGATTGCAGTTCCATCCCGAATCTATTCTCACTCCGGATGGCAGAGTGATATTGGCTAACTTTATAGGGGAGAAAAAGTGATGATAAAAGAAGCTACGGCTAAAGTTATAAATAAAGAAAACCTTCTGTTTGCAGAAGCGAGCGAGGTAATGGATGAGATAATGAGCGGAGAGACGTCTCAGATTCAGACGGCGGCTTTTCTCGCGGCTCTCAGCACAAAGGGTGAAACTATTGAGGAGATAACGGCATGCGCGGAAGGAATGCGCAGACATGCTCTCAAACTGAATCACAATTACGATCTGCTTGAGATAGTAGGCACGGGAGGCGACGGAGCTAAGACGTTTAATATTTCCACTACATCTGCATTTGTAATCGCAGCAGGCGGAATTAAAGTCGCTAAACACGGCAACCGGGCTGCTTCATCGAAGTCCGGCGCGGCGGATGTGCTGGAGGCGCTGGGCGTGAACATAGACCTGACGCCTGAAAAGTGCGTGCAGCTTTTGGGCGATGTGGGATTTTGCTTTATGTTCGCGCAGAAGTATCATTCGTCTATGAAATATGTCGGGCCCGTCCGCAAAGAATTGGGTATACGCACGATATTTAATATTTTAGGCCCTCTGACAAACCCCGCTCTGGCAAATATGCAGGTGCTTGGCGTTTATTCTGAGGAGCTCGTTGAGCCTATGGCAAAGGCGCTCAGCAATCTCGGCGTGCGCCGTGGAATGGCGGTGTATGGTAAAGATAAGCTGGATGAAATATCGGTCAGTGCTCCGACGGTCGTATGCGAGTTTAACAATGGAGAGTTTAAAACATATGAAATATCTCCTGAAGATTTTGGACTGAGTCTGAGAAGCAAGGCCGAGATAGTCGGCGGAACTCCGGAAGAAAACGCGGCTATAACACTTGATGTTCTTTCGGGGAAAAAGGGTGCGAAACGCGACGCGGTGCTGATGAACTCAGGCGCGGGGCTTTATATCGGAGGCAAGGCGAAGAGTCTTGCCGAAGGTGTGGAGATGGCGGCTCAGCTCATAGACAGCGGCGCTGCGAAAGCCAAGCTGGAAGAAATGATAAAGGCTTCCGGAGCTTAGGAGATTGATATGATACTGGATAAATTAGCGGACAGCGCCAAAAATCGAGTGGCGTTGAAAAAGGCTGAGATTCCGGCCGAGGTTCTTAGAGACAGGGCGGAGGCTTTGTCCGTGAGCGGAGAATTTGCGTTTAAAAATGCGCTGAAACAGGAAGGCATGAGCTTTATCTGTGAGGTGAAAAAGGCGTCGCCCTCAAAAGGACTGATTTCACCTGATTTTCGACCGCTGGATATAGCGCGGGAGTACGAGGCTGCGGGCGCAGACGCAATATCAGTTTTGACTGAGCCGGAGAGATTTTTGGGAAGCGACGAATATCTAAGAGATATATCTGCGGCTGTGAGCCTGCCTACTCTGAGAAAAGACTTTGTAGTTGATGAATATATGATTTACGAGGCGAGGCTTCTCGGAGCGTCGGCCGTTCTGCTCATCTGTGCGATACTGAGTGCAAATCAGCTTGAAAAATTTGCTCAGACAGCGCGAAAACTGGGCCTTTCCGCTCTTGTGGAAGCTCATACTGCTGATGAAGTGAAGATGGCTCTGGACGCAGGAGCAGAGATAATAGGCGTAAACAACAGAGATCTCAAAACATTTGAAGTAGATATAAACACAAGTCTCAGACTGCGCGACATGGTGCCGCAAAATGTGCTGTATGTCAGTGAGAGCGGAATACGAACGGCTCAGGACGTTGCGAACCTCAGAGCAAACGGTACGGACGCCGTGCTGATAGGCGAAACGCTCATGCGCAGTGCGGATAAAAGATCGGCTTTAGACAGCCTGAGAGGTGAGATATGAAAACAAAGATAAAAATATGCGGTTTATTCCGCGAAGAAGATATAGAGTGCGTGAATGAATGCAAGCCGGATTTCATAGGCTTTGTATTTGCAGAGAGCAAGCGTAAGGTAGACGCATACACCGCGGGCAGGCTGAGAGCCATGCTGAAGCCGGGGATAAAAACGGTGGGCGTGTTTGTAGACGACAGCACGGATAGAATATTCGACCTTTTTGACAGCGGAATAATAGATATGGCGCAGCTACACGGCAGGGAGAGCGAGGACTATATACTCAAGCTGAAACGCGCAGGAATCCCCGTTATCAAAACTTTTAAGCCTGTCGCGGGCAGATTGTACAGCGGAATAGACGATTCTCCCGCTGATGAAGTGCTGATAGACAGCGGCGCCGGCAGCGGACGGACTTTTGACTGGAACGCATTGAGCAGACTTCGCCGCAGATATTTCCTAGCCGGCGGGATAGATGAAATGAACATAAAGCAAGCGCTCGAGCTTCGCCCGTATGCCGTGGACATATCCAGCGGAGCAGAGACGGACGGCGTTAAAGACGCCGATAAAATTAAAAAGCTCGTGGCGGCGGTCAGGGGGTACTGACATGGTATTTATACTCAAACCGGGCGCTGAAAAAGAAAAAATACAGCAGTTTATAAAAACTTGGGAAGATAAGGGCTTCGATACAATACTCAGCGAAGGCACGGAGCATACCGCCGTATGCCTCATAGGCAATACAGCTCCGATAGATATGGACACGGTCGTGCAGACCAACGATATAATTGACTTTGCCCGCAGGATAACAGAGCAGTACAAGGCTGCGTCCCGCTCCGTTCATATGGACAATACGATAATAGACGTCGGCGGGGTTAAAATAGGAGAAGGTACTTTTACTGTAATATCCGGACCATGCTCTGTAGAGAGTGAGGAACAGATAATCAAGGTGGCTCAGTCAGTTAAAAAAAGCGGAGCGAAGCTTCTGCGCGGCGGCGCATTCAAACCGCGTACATCGCCGTATTCTTTTCAAGGGCTCGGCGCGGACGGATTGAAAATGCTGCTCAAGGCTAAAGAGGCGACAGGTCTGCCGATAGTGACGGAGGTAATGAACCAAACTCAGCTTCCGCTTTTTGATGATGTGGATGTAATACAGGTCGGCGCGCGCAATATGCAGAATTTTGATTTGCTGAAGGCGGTTGGCCAAATGAAAAAACCCGTTTTGCTCAAACGGGGTCTGGCAAATTCTATAGAAGAGCTGCTTATGAGCGCCGAATACATCATGAGCGAAGGGAATTCTCAGGTGATACTCTGCGAACGCGGCATACGCACATTTGAGACAATGATGCGCAATACTCTGGATATATCAGCGGTAGCAATTTTGAAGCAAAAGACGCATCTGCCGGTTATAGTAGATCCGAGTCATGCGAGCGGCATACGCAGTCTCGTAGCCCCTCTGAGCAGAGCGGCGCTGGCGGTCGGCGCGGACGGCCTCATGATAGAGTCTCATAACGATCCGTCCAAGGCGCTTTGCGACGGAGCTCAGTCTCTCGATTTGGAGCAGTTCGATGAGATTATGCAGGATTTGAAGCGCAGGGTTGTTATAGAGCAGAAAGCAATGTAGATTAGGAGGCAGCAATGCAGAATATAGAAGAAAATTGCAGAAAGGGCAGATATGGCATACACGGCGGCCAGTATATTCCTGAGACTTTAATGAACGAAGTCCTGGAGCTGGAACGTCAGTATGAGTTTTATAAGCATGATGAGCAATTCAACAGAGAGCTGGAGGATTTGCTTAGAAACTATGCGGGCAGACCGTCTCTGCTCTATTATGCAGACAATATGACTAAGGATCTCGGCGGTGCAAAAATATACCTGAAGCGTGAGGATCTTAACCACACAGGCTCGCACAAGATAAACAACGTGCTCGGGCAGGTTCTTCTTGCTAAAAAGATGGGCAAGACGAGAGTTATCGCAGAGACAGGAGCAGGTCAGCACGGCGTCGCCACCGCTACGGCAGCGGCGCTGCTCGGCATGGAGTGCGAGATATTCATGGGAAAGGAGGATACGGAGCGTCAGGCGCTGAATGTGTACAGAATGGAGCTTCTGGGAACTAAGGTGCATACAGTTACAAGCGGCACTATGACGCTCAAGGATGCAGTAAGCGAAACTATGCGCGAATGGACGGGCAGAGTGCACGATACTCTGTATGTTCTCGGTTCCGTAATGGGTCCGCATCCATTCCCGATGATTGTACGTGATTTCCAGAGTGTGATAAGCAAAGAGGCAAGAGCGCAGATACTCGAGGCAGAGGGAAAGCTCCCGGCGGCTGTTCTGGCGTGTGTCGGAGGCGGCAGCAATGCTATGGGCGCGTTTTATGAATTCATACCTGACGACGGCGTTCGGCTGATAGGCTGCGAGGCGGCGGGAAAAGGCGTGGATACGGCGTTTCATGCCGCTTCTATCGCCAAAGGCAGAGAGGGCATATTCCACGGCATGAAGTCGTATTTCTGTCAGAACGACGAAGGGCAGATAGCCCCCGTTTATTCTATATCCGCAGGCTTGGACTATCCCGGCATAGGACCTGAGCATGCGTATCTGCATGATACGGGCAGAGCAGAATACGTGCCGGTCACTGATGACGAAGCGGTGAACGCGTTTGAGTATATTGCGCGTACAGAAGGCATAATCTGCGCGATAGAGAGCGCGCATGCCGTGGCGCACGCGATTAAAATCGCACCAAAAATGAGCAAGGACGAAAGTATTATAATTTGTCTCTCGGGCAGAGGAGATAAGGACGTGGCGGCTATCGCCAGATACAGAGGGGTGGATATTCATGACTAGAATTGCAAAGGCATTTGAAAACGGCAAGGCGTTCATAGCGTTCGTCACGGGAGGCGACCCCAGCCCGGAGAAGACAGTGGAGTTTATACTCGCGATGGAAAAAGCAGGAGCGGATCTGATAGAAATAGGAGTTCCCTTTGCCGATCCGATAGCGGAAGGTCCCGTAATTCAAAATGCGAATGTGCGCGCTCTCGCGGCGGGGGCTGATATAAACGCCATGTTTGGCATTGTCGAGGCGGTGCGTGAAAAGTCGGAAATCCCTCTAGTATTTATGGGATATGTAAATACGGCGTTCAGCTATGGCTACGATGCTTATTTCGCTCGCTGCAAGCAGGCCGGGCTCGACGGGGTCATCTTCCCGGATCTGCCTTTTGATGAAAAAGGCGAGCTGGAGCCTTATGCTAAAAAGCATGGCATTGATCTTATATCTCTTGTAGCGCCTACGAGTGAGGACAGAATAAGCAAAATTGCTAAAGAGGCGTCCGGCTTTTTATATGTGGTATCTTCTATGGGAGTTACGGGAATGCGCAGCGAAATAAAAACAGACTTGAAGAGCATACTCGATACGGTACGCGCGTCTACAGATATTCCCGCTGCGGTCGGATTCGGCATAAGCAGACCGGATCAGGCTCAGAAAATCTCTCAGATATGCGACGGCGTAATAGTAGGCAGTGCGATAGTTAAGCTATGTGAGGAATATGGTACGGATGCCGCTCCGCATATTTACGAATACGTAAAATCTATGAAGGACGCTATAAGATAGCATGTGGCGCATATACTGTGTTTTTATAGGATATGCTTTTGGATGTGCGCTTACGGCGGAGATAGTTTCGCGCAAAATAGCAGGGCGCAGCTCTTTCGATGTGGGTACAGGAAATCCGGGCATGGCAAATATCGGCGCGCAGCTCGGGAAGAAAAGCGCGGCTATAGTTCTCGGAGGAGATTTACTAAAGACCTTCTTGGCGTGTTTAGCGGCTCATTTGTTTTTTCCGCAGTACGGAACGCTCAGCGCGGCGTATGCCGGATTAGGTGCGGTTCTTGGGCACGATTATCCTGTTTGGCACAGATTTAAAGGCGGGCAGGGTGTGGCGTGTACTTGTGCTATGTTGGCATGTATTTCGCTGCCGTATGCAGCCGCATCGTGTGCTATTGGACTTATTGTGTCTGTTATAAGCGGGTATCTTGCGATCGGAGCGTTAATAATCCCGGCATCGTTTTTGATACCTGCGTTTTTTATCAGCGCTGAGTGTGGGATTGTTTGCTTGGCGTGTCTGGCGCTTATGTGCATATCTCAGCTGCCGGCGCTTAAAAAAATAGCAAACGGCGAACAGAAAAAAGCTTTCAGGAAGTAATATTGTGAGTTTGTCCTATTTTGTGAAGCGACTGATGAAATAATTGTATCAGTATCATGGACATATGGTCTTTGTGCTTCACTCCTTCTGAAAGAAAAAGTTCTGTCAATTTACTGTCTTTAGTGAGCATACTGTTTCGTATGCGTGCGCCGATGCTGAAATGATAGATCCATAAGTTCTCATATTTGCAATTCGAAAATTCATAGAGAGACTCGCGGTCGAAAAGCTTTTCCAACTCGGGAAAGCTTTTTTTTATTGCTTCTAATAATTTCATATTATCACCTTAAAGTATTTTACTATCAAAAGATAGTAAAAGTCAATACTATTAAACGATAGTAGTTAGACTGTTTCTGAGGTGATGAATATCATCGGCGATGTACAGGGCAAGACCTGCATCATTGTGGACGACATCATTGATACT
>UQXU01000087.1 GCA_900545085.1 uncultured Eubacteriales bacterium | reverse complement strand
TTTCACCACTCGTTCAACGAGTGGTTTTTTCATGCCTATTCGGCGCCAATAAAAACTACCCGCAGTTCTACTGCGGGCATAGAAAATACTATAAGGTATGCAATATTTTTTATTCTTCCGCAATTTTTTTCTTTGCCTCATGTTTAGTCAGAAGAAAGCCGCTCGTCAGCGCAGTTAACGGCGCAACCGTACATAATCCAAACGAACCCACTATTGTATGAAGAATCTCTGCCGACACATATTTTAAATTGAACATTGTATTTATCGGAGTCCCCTGTGCCATAAACACCATAAGCAGAGTAACATATCCGCCGGAGTACGCCAACAGAAGAGTTGTCGTTTGAGAGCTTAATGCTGCTCTTCCCACTGACATTCCGGAGCGAACAGCTTCTTTCCAAGTTAAATCAGGTTTTTTATCCACCACTTCACTTACCGAAGACGTTATATCTACAGATAAATCCATTATAGCACCTGATGCACCAATGAAAATTGTAGCTATAAAAATTTCTGTCAAGTCCAAATTTGAATAACCTGAATACAACAGGCTTTCCGAATAGCTCATTACAGCGCCATGTATTTTAAAAGCATCTGTAAATATGATTCCCAATATGCATGTGACCGCTATTCCCAGCGCACATCCAAGTATAGAAGCCAATGATTTTCTGCCAAAGCCGTATATTAAGCTTATTATTACACATGTCAAAATCATCACAACTCCAACACCAACCCAAACGGGATTATATCCCTTTAAGAACGACGGTACCAAAACCTTCCATATCATAAGAATACTAACAATAAAGCTCAAAAGTGCTCGTATGCCTGTCTTTCCCGCAAAGACTATAAGAAGCAGACAGAATATACCTATAAGAACAACTTCCTGCGGGATTCTATAGTGATCTATCATGGAGACCGAAATAATACTGTCATTAGAATAATTAATCCGCACTATGGCAGTATCGCCTTCCGAAAACAATTTATCTTGTTCAAGCGACCCGTTCAGCATATTTGTTCCCGTAGTTTCTTGTCCTTTAAACATCCCTCCCAATATCTCAATAGTGCATCTCTGTTCTCCGGATCTAACTAACCCAGTATCCACTATAGCTGAGTTATCACAACTAATAATGCGAGCGGATTGGATATCCGATTCTGTGTATATTTCATTTCCTTCAAAACCTGTAGGCAGCAGCAAAAGCACAATGGACAAAATTAGCGACATCGCCACCGGTATCCACATGTTGTGACCGCTTTTATTGGTTGGTTTTAATATTTTAAAACGCAGAAATATTCCCCCCTTTGTTATATTTGAACAGTGCCCTCCGGCAAATACTCGGAGGGCACTTCTCGTATTGTTATTTGCTATACCAATATTACTTTACATTGAGAATATCTGCAAATTTTTCATATATCTCAGTGTTATCATAATAACCGCCAAAGTTCTCAGCGTTTACACCGTCAGCAAAAACTCCTACCGGCAAGCCTGTGTGAGAATAAGAAGTAAAGTCCACACCTGCTTTGTTATTTATTATGTGAGTTATGGTAACTGACAGCGGCTCATATTCTCCATAGAGTACATACTCTTCCTGATCGTAATCAGAAGTAGCCGTTTCGTTAACGCTCTTATCATACGCCGCCTTCAGCCTGTTGAGCTCATAGTCTGTCAAGACCATTTTATCGTCAGCATCGCCGGAGGCTTTCAAGCCAAACTGTTCCTCAATGTCTTTTAAGACTGTATCAAAATCTGTTTTTTCTTCTTTATATTTCGCAACAAACTGTTCGTCATACTGTGTAAATGAAATCTTCTGATTTTCAAGCAGACTGAGATATGTATCGTAGTCTGTGCCGGCAAAACCGATCGTTAAGCCACCTGTCTCATGATCGCCCGTTACTACGATAAGCGTTTCATCCGGATGCTCTTTGGCAAAATCTATAGCAACCTGCACACCATCTGCGAATGCCGAAGTATCATTGATTGTTGTTGCTGCATCGTTTGCGTGACATGCCCAGTCAATTTTTCCGCCTTCACACATCATGAAGAAACCAGTGTCGTTATTTAACACTTCAATGCCTTTTTCTACATAATCGGCAAGCGACATCATATCCTCGCCGCGATCCAATTCATAAGCCATTGCATCTGAGTCTGCCAAGTTCTCGTCTATGAGAATAACCTTGCCGTCATCAGCCGTTACGGCTTTATTGCTCTCATTGTCTTTTGACACCTTATATCCCGCATCCTCAGCCAGTTTATATAAATCCTCTTGAGGATTTGCTTCGTCATCTCCGGTAACGTTCTTTAAGCCACCGCCTGCGAAATACTCAAATCCGGACTCTATCAGTTCAAGACCAATATCATAGTAATTGTTTCTGCTAGCCTGATGAGCATAAAAAGCTGCAGGCGTAGCATGATTTAGGTTAACAGATGAAATAACGCCTACCTTCCAGCCAAGCTGCTCATGCACTTTTTCAGTAATTGTCTCATATTTCTGAGTTGCTGTCTCGTCCATATTTATTGTGCCTGAATATGTTTTATGACCTGTGGAAATGGACGTCGCTGTAGATGCAGAATCCGGGCAAAAACTGTTGCTGTCATATGTTACAGCAGAACCTGCAACCTCAAAGTTCATAAAGTTAAGTGCGGACGGACCGTCTAAAACGGCGCCTTCGTTGTCCTCCAGGCTTGGCTCCGCTTTCATGTAATCATCATCTTTAATAGCGCCAAGATAATCTGCTGTAGCCTGAATCTGAGGATAGCTCATGCCGTCACCTATAAATAAGAACACATATTTAAGCTGACTGGATTTTTCAGAAAGCTGTGTGCTTTGAGTACTAACCTCAGCGCTTGTTTGATTTGTACTGCTGCTCTCCTCAGCCGAGCTTTGCCCGCATCCAGCAAAAGCAAGAGTAAGTGCAGCACATACCAACACCAGAGAAATAAATCTCTTCATAAATTGCTCCTCCTTATATAATGTCTATGCAGCTATTGCCGCATAGATATTATATATATTAAATGTAAAATATGAAATCTTATACATTTTAAATACATGTAAAAAACAAAATTATATTGTTTTTAGCTGAAATATATTGAATCTAAACACCTGCTTTAATTAAGATGATTTCAAGAATAAAAAAACGTTTAGAATCATACAACTCAAAACGTTTTTTAACACATCAAATTTATATATTATTAATAAACTCACTCCATGCAAGTGGAGCTTCATTCGGTTTTTCATTTTTTCCGACTCTTTTTTCCATCCATGTTACGCCATGCCAGTCGCCGAATTTAAAACCGCATTCAGGAAACACAGCTATTGTCATATATCCCAATCTTTCATGAAACTTTATAGAACTCAAATTACTCGACGTAATTATAGCATAAAAAATTTTATATCCCTGTAGTTCCATAATATTTTCCAGAACAGCGTACAGCTTAGGACCTATACCGCGTTTCTGTACATCTTCTTTCAGATAGATTGAAACTTCAGCACACCATTGATATGCCGCGCGGGAAAAGGCTTTACCGCCATAAGCATATCCTAAAACTTCGCCATCGCACTCGTAAACTAACCAAGGACAGAAGTTGACATGTTCTTCAAACCTTTTTATAAATTCTTCATATATTGGCACTTCATACTCAAAAGTATATACGGTATTTTCTACATAAGGTCTGTATATCTCTAATATACTTTTTACATCGTTAATCCCTGCCGGGCGTATATTTTCCTTTTTTGCACAAGCAAGAACTCTTTTTATATTATCTATTTTTTTCATTTTAATCCTGATCAATATTGTCGTGCATAACATCCGCATTAGATTTTTTAGACATAATCGCCATTATCACTATGGAAATTATAAGTAGTACAGCGCCTGCCACTATCAATACATTGGCAATATTCGTATACCCCAAAGAACGAAACACCATATTAACTATCAAGCATATTGCTGCCAAAATAAAACCAATTGAAATTATAACCTTACGCATTACATCACCCCCGCTTGCGCATTCTGGTATAGATTATACCATATCTGTGAATAAGCCGCAAATCAGATTATATAAACGAGCACTCCCGCAAATAACAAACGGGAGTGCAGTTTTATTATTTAGTTCTATTCTTCTTCGCCCTCAATAACGATTAGCAGCTCACCTGACTTAACCGTTTGACCGGGATTGACGAGAACTTCTTTGATTTTACCTGCAATCGGCGCAACTACGCTGGTTTCCATCTTCATTGCTTCAATAACCGCAATTACGTCATTTACAGCAACCTCATCGCCGACCTTGACATTTACCTTGCTTACAGCACCGGGGATGGACGTGCCAACCTCACCCGGAATTGTCGCATCTGCAAGACGAGTGGGAACGAAAGACTCGCTCATAGAGTTGTCGCGAACCTGAATGTCACGGCGTATACCGTTCAGCTCAAAGTTTACAGTACGCATACCCTCGTCGTTTACATCACCCAGACCAAGGTACTTGATAACTAAGGTCTTACCGTCTTCGATATTTACCTTGTTTGTTTCACCTACTGCGAGACCGTGGAAGAATACATGGCTTCCGAGACGTGTGATATAGCCGTATTCTTCGCGTTTGCGGAAGAAGTCCTCCACTACCTTCGGATAGAGCAGATAACTGATAACGTCACGGTGAGTCGGTTCTTCAATAAATTGCTTGAGATGCGCTTCAGCTGCATCAAAATCAGCAGGCTCAAGCAGCTCGCCCGGGCGGCATGTGATAGGTTCTTTTCCTTTCAGTACCACACGCTGAATGTCTTTCGGGAATCCCCAAGCAGGCTGACCCATCATGCCTTCAAAGTAGCTCACTACTGAATCAGGGAATGCAAGAGTCTCACCGCGTTCTACGATATTTTCAGGTGTTAAATCATTCTGCACCATGAATATAGCGAGGTCTCCGACCATCTTAGACGATGGTGTAACTTTAACAATATCGCCAAGCATATCGTTTACCGTGCGGAACATCTCACGCACTTCATCAAATCTATGTCCGAGACCCAAACTCTCTACCTGCGGACGGAGGTTTGAATACTGACCGCCGGGGATCTCATAGCGATAGATCTCTGTGAACGGAGCTTTGAGGTCAGACTCAAATACATCATAACGCTTACGAACATCTTCCCAGTACTCACTGAGACGCTCAAGCTTCTCAATATCGAATCCGGGGTCGCGCTCCGTACCTGCCAGAGCTGTCTGTATAGAATTGATAGACGGCTGGCTTGTCAGAGAGGACATGCTGGAGACTGCGCAGTCTACAATATCTACGCCCGCTTCAGCCGCCATCAGATAAGCTGCAACCTGGTTGCCGCTGGTATCGTGTGTATGCAGGTGTATCGGGCAGTCTACTTCGTTCTTCAGAGCTTTTACAAGCTTAGCAGCAGCATAAGGCTTAAGCAGGCCTGACATATCCTTAATGGCAATCATATGAGCGCCGCGCTTACGCAGCTCTTTAGCCATGTTTACATAGTAGTTAAGCGTGTATTTGTCGCGCTTGGGATCAAGGATATCGCCTGTGTAGCAGATCGTAGCTTCTGCAATCTTGTTGCAGCTAGCAGCTTCTTCCAGAGCAATCTCCATACCCGGTATCCAGTTCAAAGAATCAAACACGCGGAATACGTCGATGCCGCTGCGTGCAGACTCACGAACAAAAGACTTAATGAGGTTATCAGGATAATTCTTATAACCTACTGCATTTGCGCCTCTGAGGAGCATCTGGAAAGGAATGTTCGGAATATTCTGACGGAGCCAATCCAGTCTCTCCCACGGATCTTCGTACAGGAAACGGTACGCAACATCAAATGTAGCGCCGCCCCACATTTCCAGCGAGAAGCAGTTATGCATAATCTGAGCCATAGCTTCGCTTCCCTTGACCATGTCTCTAGTACGAACACGAGTAGCCAACAGAGACTGATGTGCATCGCGCATGGTTGTATCTGTGATAAGCAGTTTCTTTTGATCTACTACCCATTTGCTGACAGCCTCGGGGCCTTTTTCATCCAGCATTTGTTTGAGACCCGGCTTGGGCGGCTCATCCTCCAGAGTAACAAATCTGGGAGTATCATAAAGCTTTGCACCTGCCGTCGGATCGTTGACAACAATGTTGCCGATATATTTGAGCATCTTGTTTGCTCTGTCCTGAGAATCATGCAGATGGAAAAGCTCAGGAGTTTCGTCAATGAATTTAGTATGACACTTACCTTCCAGGAATACAGGATTCTGGAGAATCTTACCCAAGAATGCAATGTTGGTCTTGACACCGCGTACACGCATCTCCGTTAAAGCTCTGCGCGCCTTGCGCACTACCCCCGGGAATGTCGAATCGTAGCACGTAATCTTAACCAGCAAACTATCGTAATAAGGCGATATTACGGAACCTGAGTATATATTTCCGCCGTCCAGACGTATGCCGTTGCCGCCGCCGCTTCTGTACGCTGTTATCTTACCGGTATCAGGAGCGAAATTGTTTTCAGGATCCTCTGTTGTAACACGGCACTGAAGCGCAAAACCACGAGTTGTAATGTCATCCTGCGAATTGATGCCTATTACCGGATTGCTCAGAGGTTCGCCGGAAGCTACCAGAATCTGAGCGCGAACAAGGTCAATACCTGTAACGACTTCCGTAACAGTATGCTCAACCTGAATACGCGGATTCATCTCTATGAAGTAATGATTGTAGTCTTTGTCCACAAGGAATTCAACTGTGCCTACGCTGACATAGCCGACTTCTTTTGCAATTTTAACCGCTTCTTCACGCAGTTTGCTCAGGACATGCTCAGGCAGAGAAAACGCGGGCGTATATTCTATTACTTTCTGATAGCGTCTCTGCAAAGAGCAGTCGCGCTCGTAGAGATGAACTACATTGCCATATTCATCAGCCAGAACCTGAACTTCAATGTGCTTAGGCTCTACAAGGAACTTCTCCATGAAGATAGCGTCATTGCCAAAAGCCTTTCGCGCTTCTTCTGTAACTAGATCGAAATTAGTAGCTACTTCCTCATCATTGTAGCACGCGCGCATACCGCGTCCGCCGCCGCCTGCTGCTGCTTTAAGAATGACAGGATATCCATAGCTGTTAGCTCTTTCAATAGCGTCCTGCGTGTTCTTCAAAGGTTCACGGCTGCCCGGGATAGTCGGAACGCCGCATTTATCCGCCAATTCTTTTGCGCTGAGCTTATCACCCATTTTGCTAAGAACATCGGAAGGCGGTCCGATAAAGATAATGTCATTCTTTTCGCACGCACGTGCAAAGTCGGCATTCTCGGAGAGGAAGCCATAGCCGGGGTGTATTGCATCAACGCCGCGTTTTTTAGCGAGTGCAACGATTTCATCAATTGCAAGATACGCGCCGAGCGGAGAGAGCGACTCGCCTACCATATAAGACTCATCAGCCTTAGTACGGAATCCGCCTAGGATATCCTCCTTAGAGTATATCGCAACCGTATTCAGGCCTAAATCATGGCAGGCTCTCAGAATACGCACTGCAATCTCGCCTCTGTTGGCGACCAGTACCTTCTTGATCTCCTTCTTTTTCATTTTGTTATATCTCCTCCAAAAAAGTGTATAAACACATCTAATTGACACAGCTTTGCGGCTTATATACTAATAATAAACGCTGCAAGCTGATATAAACTGCGATATTTAGATCTTTTGAAAAAAGATTCTGTAAAACTTTCATACCATTGCTAGCGAAGAACTATTATTACGAAGTCTGTTTTCATTTGAATTATGCACATATTACGCAAAATCATTGACAATTAA
>UQXU01000086.1 GCA_900545085.1 uncultured Eubacteriales bacterium | reverse complement strand
GTGTAAATCCTCGATCGGGGTGAACGATCCGCCATTCTATCGGCAAGCTTGCGGGTCGTTCTTTTTATTGATTAATCAGCGCATTACACATTATTTTAACACTGCCTTTGCACCGTCTTCATTAAATTTAAAAACTGGGATTGTTAATAAGTTCTAAGCTGTTTACAGAAATAGTATTTTTCAACATTTTTTCTAATGTCTTCTTTAAAAACGCCAAGCTGCTTATAGCTCTGCTTTTCATAAAACGCCGGGCAATATCGTTACATTGCCGCCAATCCAGACATCATTCCCAATAGTAACAGGCTTTGCGATACCTAGATGCTTTCTGCGCCCCATAGGAGAAATCGGATGGTTTACTGTCGTAATAAGCGTATTCGGACCGATCATCACATAATCACCTATGACTACCGGAGCAATATCAAGTATCGTTACATTGTAATTTGCCAGAAAATTTTTACCCACATGAATATTCTTTCCGTTATCACAGTTAAAAACAGGAAGCACAGTAGAGTTTTCGCCGACCGCTGCGAACAGCTCGGTTAACGCCTTAAAGACGGCCGCTTCATCGCTGCTGTCAATGGCGTTTAGTTTTCGGCACCCAGCAATCGCATGAAGCTTTCTGCCGTTTACACCTTTATCCCAGAAATCATATTCTAATCCTGCATCCAGTTTCTCAAGCTCAGTCATTTTATATCCCCCGTTTTCAGCGTAATCATTTCTCTGTAGACAAGTTGTTATTGTGTTAATCTTTTACTCTTCTTTATATAGAATAGTTAATTATAATATTTTTCCGGATCTCCATATTTTAAAATTGCATTGTCTAATTCTTCGTCCGTAAGTTTCCGCATAAACAAGCAATTTTCTTCATATCTGTAGCACGGCTCGCGAAATTCTGTTCGTACAAATGTATTCTTTACATACAATGCTAAGTGTTTATCATACTGTTCGACTTTCTCCTGATGTTCAGCACAATATCCCCAGCAATTAAACATCAAAAGAAGAGCTGTGCAAACACATATTAATGATGAAACCACCGCAATAATCCCTTTTGCACATATGTGCTTTGCCTTCTTTTTTAATGTGCTTGAAAAACGCCATATTGCAGCAATAATGATAGCTGACCATATAATACATAGTATAATAGCAATTAGATTTGCAGTCTCGGGAACATAATACCACCCAGCAGAAAGCAGCCTTTCAGCTGTAAAAAAAGCAGCGGAAACAATCGCCAGTATCCCAAACACAATTATATAAATTGTATTATTCTTTTTCAATTGTATTTGCCTATCTCAAATTCTAATTTGTCATTTCTCAAAATCGATTCTCTCAATCTTAAAAATCACAGGTCTTGTGCCATCATTGCAGCAGGCAATCATAACTTTATCGTCGTTCATCCAGCCGCGCATAATCGCGCCGCCCTGTAGACCTGTATAAATGTACCTGCTGATTGCGTCCCACGCCTCCGAACAGAAAGGTACGCCATCCTCACCACAGTGCATCGTTCCGGGCGAATGCAAAACGTCCTCATCAGGCTTGCCGCTTTTGATGAGTGTTCCCGCACCCATGTGCCAGTAATCGTCCCGCTCGTCATTGCGGTAAAACATAAACTCATCGCCTATGTTGTAGCACGGGCATTTGCCGCTGTCCGGCACGGCGCAATACTGCATCTGCAATTCGGGAAATAGCTTTTTATCTAAGACAGTTACTCTTACCCTGTGTTCCATATTATACCTCCGTTTTCATTTTAATCGGCGTTAAAATCTGACACGGCAAATATTCCGGTCTAATTATACGCCAGTGTTCCGGATATTTTTCAAAGTATCCTATAAAGGAAAAATCCAGCACACCTTGTATCCTGGTTTTCCAAAATTCTACATCAATACGTCCAGATCAGACTAGCTATCTATGATAACCAAATTATCGCTTTGAACAATAGCACAAATCACATTATTCTTTTCGAGCACTTTTATTTCCATATATATTGTTCTCTTAAATTTTATCTTTGTCCAAGCCCATTTTTCCAAAACCTTGTTTGCTGCTGCATTGGCTTCAATAATATTCTGAAATTTTTTGTGCTATTTGCAACGGTGTTCACAATAGGAACGTCCTGCGTGATAACTAATGACCTCATCGCAGCCACTTGCAATGTCATACACCTTCTTTTTAACTTCAGCTATATAGCCTCGCTCTCGCTACGTTTTTTTCATAATCTGGACTCATATTCATTGCTCTGCCAATTGTCTCTCTATCCTCCATAGCAACAGTACGATGAACAATACAGGGCGTAATAATAATTCTACGATTGGAACGGATTTTGGCGTATTCAGCATTTCACCTTTTCCGCCTATCATCAAAGAATAAAATCGCGCCTGCAAAGCAGCTTTCACATTTGATTAGACTTCTTGGCGATAACTATATTATTGACAATAACATCAATTTTGTCATACAGTTCGGATAACGCAGGGTATTTTTTAATCCGAATTGATTTACATGTTCAACGATTCCCCCTCCTCGACCGCAGTAAATTTCGTATACAGTTTTTTCAAGAATGTATGGCATCGGAGGGTACAAATCTAATGCAGCCTTAAAGGTCGAAAGTAAAATAATCAATATGTGTTTGGAGCGAAATCTTAGGATTGGTTTCAAGCGGATTAATTCTGTTTGGTCAATATATTAACCAGGAAACTCTTCTGTGAGCAATTGGCACATTGTTGCTAATTGGTTGCTGTTTAACACCGTTTGACACTTTTGGATAATATCTCCTTGATTGAGTTGTAATCAACAACACGAAACGGTTCCGATTTAGATTTTTCACCCGAATAACTTGCCTTAATGATATTACCCAACCTTTTTGCATCTATCGCATTTTTAAATTATGCCACAAAAGCTCTCTGTTTTCAACAGATTACTACAAAAAACAAAGAGAAGCTCGCAACTTCTTGAAATATGGCCACCGTCTTAAGGCTCTTTTCATGCTTACATATAAAGATAAATGATATCTTTAGGAACTTAGAATTGACCCGTAATTTGATAGAAAAATACCGCCTCTTACAACATAGAAATTTCAGCAGCTTTAAAACAATATTTTTACTGACGACGGCGTTGTAATCAAACCCATTATCGTATGCAACAATGCGCCCCATCCTCTTATCACCTTATTTCTGCCATTGCGTTGCTTTTTTTGCAACGCCAATGCTATAATAATTGACAAAGAGGCGCGCACACATGAGCAATATATATGAAGTAAAAGAACGCAGAATAGCTAAATGTCAAAAAAATCCCTTGCTGAAAAGGCTTACATCAGCCATTCCGATGATGAAGCCGTTAAAATGGCGATGGCCGAGGGATACATTTGAAGAAAATAAAGAGGAGGCATAGCATATGCCGTTTACAATAGTCCGGCAGGACATAACAAAAATGAAGGTTGACGCAATTGTTAATGCTGCAAATACAGAGCTATCAATGGGCGGCGGCGTCTGCGGAGCTGTTTTTCATGCTGCCGGCGCAAAGGAGCTTCAAGAGGCTTGCGACAAGAAAGCTCCCATTAAAACAGGAGACGCGGTTATCACTCCGGGCTTCAAGTTGCCTGCAAAGTTTGTAATTCACGCCGCCGGTCCGGTCTATAACCATAGCGATAAGAAGCAATCAGCCAATCTTCTGTCATCCGCCTACATAAATTCATTGAGATTGGCGGTCCAAAACAAATGCGAAAGCATCGCTTTTCCACTTATATCAAGCGGCATCTACGGTTATCCGAAAGCTGAAGCGCTGCAGGTTGCAACAGCGGCTATCACGAAGTTCCTAGAAAAAAATGATATAGACGTGTATTTGGCCGTGTTCGATAAAGCGGCGTTCATGGTCAGCGAACATTTAATGGGCGAAGTCGCCAGCTACATTGACGAGCATTATATTGATACACATGATTTCAGACGCAGAAAGCTGCTCGATGTAGAAAAAAAGTCTATTGCCGAAGCAAACGCACCTGTTTTTGGCGCTATACCTGAGACAAGAGAATATGTCGATTCTCTTGAGGACTTAATTGATAATCTGGATGAGCCTTTTTCTGATACGCTGTTAAAGCTCATTGACATAAAGGGAAAGACAGATGCAGAAGTCTATAAAAGAGCAAATATTGACCGTAAGCTATTTTCCAAGATACGTTCCATTAAAGGGTATACACCAAAAAAACCGACAATCTTGGCACTTGCCATTGCGCTGGAGCTTTCCCTCGAGGAAACGGATGATTTGCTCAAGCGTGCAGGTTATGCCATTTCTCATGCAAGCAAGTTTGATGTAATTGTGGAGTATTTCATAGTCAGCGGAAAATACAACATCTTTGAAATCAATGAAGTGCTGTTCAAATATGACCAACCGCTTTTAGGCTGATTTGTCGCTTTCAAAGCGACAAAAGGAGCTCCTGTTTTCGATATACTTATATCATCAAAGAAACACAGGAGGTCTTTTACTATGAAAAAGAATTTTACAGAACTCGTACTCATCCTCGACAAGAGCGGTTCCATGTCCGGCTTGGAAAACGACACCATCGGCGGTTTTAATTCCATGCTTGAAAAGCAAAAGACAGTAGATGGCGAATGCAGGATTACGACAGTGCTGTTTGACAACACCTATACGCTGCTCCACGACCGTATTGATATTCAGGCGGTCAGCCCTATGACAAATGCGGAATATTCTGTAGGCGGCTCCACTGCCCTCCTTGATGCAATTGGTCTTACGATTAACAAGCTGGTGAGCGTTCAGAAGAACACATCAGAGGACTACCGCGCCGATAAGGTTATGTTTGTCATCATCACGGATGGCGAGGAGAATTCCAGCCGAAAATATTCGGTCGATAAAGTTCGCAGTATGATTGAGCATGAGAAGAAAAAATACGGCTGGGAGTTTATATTTCTCGGAGCAAATATTGATGCGGTACAAACGGCACAGCGCTTTGGCATAGATGCAGATCGTGCAGTGGATTACGTTCCGGATGCAAAGGGAACACAGCTGAACTTTGAAGCTATGGCTAAAACAGTGGCTTGCTACCGCATGACCGGAGCCGTTCCCGATGAGCCTATGGAGGCAATTCGGAGAGATATGAAGAAACGAGGTGGCCGCAAATGATTGGAGCAATCATTGGAGATATCGTAGGATCTGTCTACGAATGGAATAACATTAAAACGAAGGAATTTCCCTTGTTCCGTGATGACTGCTTTTTTACAGACGATACTGTGATGACCTGCGCAGTTGCAGAAGCAGTCATGAACGGCGGAAAAAGAGACGATTTTATTGATGCAATGAAAAAGTACGGAAGAATGTACCCGGATGCGGGATATGGAGGGCGGTTCGGCTCATGGTTATTCTCCGATACCAGAGAGGCATACAACAGCTACGGAAACGGCTCGGCTATGCGCGTATCGCCTTGCGCCTGGGTGATGGATTGCGGTTTCTGCGCCGGAACGGGAATGTGGCCTTCCAACGGCAGAGCCGGAGCGCAGCTGTCCGCCGAGGTCACACACAACCACCCGGAAGGCGTCAAAGGCGCAATGGCAACAGCGGATGCAATCTTCATGTGCCGCTATTACTTCGGCGGCTGCTATGGAGATTACGAGCGGCCCATCAACGATAATCCGGCTGAATGTAAAAAGCGAATCAAAGAGCATATTGAGCGGGAGTATGGCTACGATTTGTCTCGTTCTATTGACGAAATTCGGCCTACATACCATTTTAACGAAACCTGCCAAGATACTGTGCCGCAAGCTATCATTGCTTTTTTAGAGAGCACAGACTTTGAGGATGCTATAAGAAATGCAATCTCCCTCGGCGGTGACAGCGACACGCTGGCTGCAATTACGGGCAGTATAGCGGAGGCGGCTTACGGCATTCCCGACTGGATTAAGGACAAGGCGTATTCGTATTTAGATGAACCGTTAAAGGATGTCCTGCGGCGATGGAAGAAGTTTGTTTCCAAGGATTGATTGTAACCTTTTTACTTTCTCTATCTCTGAATACATTTTTATTTTGACTGCTGTAATTGATATACAGAATCGGGACATAGGAATATTTCCCCCATGTCCCGATTTTTATCAAGGCTGCTTTTTTTACTTCGCGG
The DNA here is from genome assembly GCA_900545085.1 of uncultured Eubacteriales bacterium. GTDB lineage: Bacteria > Bacillota > Clostridia > Christensenellales > Christensenellaceae > Scybalosoma > Scybalosoma faecavium. The sequence goes on along the minus strand of UQXU01000086.1, from coordinate 1,822 downwards.
AACGCTTCTTTCTTCTAATAAGTACAATTATAGTCGCAATTCCACCCCCGCTAATGAGCAAAGCAATCATCCACGGCCAGACATTTGCGCTATCGCCCGTCTTCGGGCTAGTTTTGGAATCAGAGCTTCCGTTCCCGCTGTTGTTCGAAGCAGATGAAGTGCCTGTCTCCGTCCGGGTTTTCACCGCAAGGCGGAAACGGAGACAAGCGGACTTTGCGACGACGCGCAACGCAAGGTGTTCGCTTTCCGCAAGTACACAAAAGGGTAGTCAGCGCAGGCTGACGCAGGGAAAGTGTAGGTTTCCCTGTTGTGGCGTAAGCCGCTAATCTCGAAACATGGCAAGGGCTGTGTGGAGAGATAAAGCCCTCGTCAAGCCACGCAAGCGTGGCTTTGCGCACTAACGCCCGCAAGGGTGTTATAAGTGCGCCCTTGTGTTAAAGCGTAATTCTTCGGTGTCGCTTCTTCGGCTCGTTTTCTCAAAAACTCCTGCGTTTTGCCGCTGAAAACTGCGGTGTAAAGGAAGTCACGGGCTTCCTGCTCTGACATATCAATGAGTGTTGGGACAAGGCTTTCAAGGTAGCCGCCCCGCGAACAAAGGCGGTGGTTTCGTTCCTTGCGCTTCTCAATGGCAAGTTTGCGGTCAAGCATTTTGTTCCTGTTCTCATACTGCCGGATTTTCTTCTGTGTCAGTTCCATTTCGGCGTTACATTCCTCAATGGTTGTCGGTGGTTTTTTCTTCGGCATTGGTCGCTCCTTTCTGCCCGTAGGCGCAAAAAAGGGCGGCTACTTCGGCTTGGAAATAGTCGCCCATTGTTAATTGTTACGATATTCGATTGCTTGTAGCTGAATTTTATCCAGCCACTTCAAGTAGCTTTTGCGCCACTCGACTTTGGACTTCAATATAATATTTGGTTTCCTCTGTGTTTAAGTCTGCATCTTCCCATTTTTCAAAGTCCTCAACAAAGTCATCATACTCGCTCATAAACTTTGCGTAGTCTGCAAGCAAACCAAGGTCGCTCGGATTGTCGCTATATTTCTTCATAAAGGCAACATATTCGTCCATAAATTCCTCGTAGCTGTCCATTGCAGCCTTGAAGTCGGGGTGCATACCGTCCACTAATTCATCAGAGGAAGCGCTACTTTCTGACTCATAATTTCCCGGCTCGTCAAAAGATGTGCTTTCCTCTTTTTCTTTTAACTTTTCAATGTCTGCCCGGAAGTCCTCAATTTCTTCTTCAGCTTTTTCAATATCGTCGTCCCACAACTCGCCCCTCATATCAGACCAAAAATCATAAACATCAGAACGATAATCAGACCATGTATCGTAAACAGCAGAGCGGCTATCAGACCACCACTCGTACTCATTAGAGCGTGCGTCAGACCATTCATCATAAGGTGCGTTGTCGTATGCGTCGTCTAAAATTCCGTCATAGAAATCGTCGTACATATCTGCAAGAATGCCGTCATAGATTTCATCATAGATTTCGTCGCCAGCGTCATCATAGAGATAGTCATAAATTTCATCAAACTCGTCATACTTATCATCATTTGACTTGTCAGAGGACATTATAAATTCGGCATAGCTGATACTATACTCGCGTACCTTGATACAAAGGAGTTCAGTTTCCTCGCATACTTTGGTATAAAACGCTTCAATGGTATTTGTTTCTTCCAAATATTTATCGTATGTATCAATATCAGCAACTAACTTTTCGTATTCTGCAACAAGAGCAGCAATCGTGTCCTCAACATCTTTCAGTGCAACTTCTCCGATTTCATCAGACACATTCTGATTATCGCTTGCGTTATTTTTGCTTTCTTC
>UQXU01000085.1 GCA_900545085.1 uncultured Eubacteriales bacterium | reverse complement strand
CGGAGCGCCTTGCCTACAATCCGCTCATTGTGTCCTATACCGGAAAGATTAGGGCTGTAAATCTCTGCAGTGTCAAAGAAGGTACACCCATGCGCATAAGCATTTTGGATTGCTTCTATGCTGTACTGCTCCGGCGGGATGTTTCCATAGCCGTGGGAGAACGCCATACAGCCCATACCGACTTCTGATACGGTGATCTCTCCTAATTTTCTTGTTTTCATACGGTTTCCTCTCAAATCTGCTGATTTCGTTTCAACCAGCGTTCCAACTCCGGCCTTGCTGCCTTTACCTTACTGCCCGTAACAGCAAGTCCTTTGCCCAGCTTTGCATCGGGGCAAAGTTTACGAATATCCGCTTCGCTGTGTCCCATGCCGCTGCCTTCGTGGGTACAAATGGGAAGGATGGTCTTGCCGGAAAAATCGAAGTGTTCCAGAAATGTCCAGACTGCCATCGGCATGGTGCCCCAATAATTCGGGTAGGCCAGATAAATGGTGTCATAATCATCCAGACTGTCGGGGAAGGATTTCAAAGCAGGGCGGGCGCCTGATTGCAAATCCTGTTTTGCCTCCTCGATGCAGGTCATGTAATCATCTGCGTAAGATGTGACAGGCTCAATCTCAAATACATCTGCTCCGGTCAGTTCTTTCAATGTCTGCACAAGAATCTTGGTGTTGCCAATTTCTACGCGGCACATACTGCCGCCAAAATAATTCTCTCCTGCGCGGGAGAAAAATGCGATCAGTTTGTTTCCCATAGTTGGTTCCTCCTTGTTTTTGCTATGTCTTAATTATAGGCTCGCTACTCTTGATTTGGAAGTTCAGATATGCTATCATCGTATAAAGGGAAAACTTATTACGAGGTGATGCTTATGTATAATCATCAGTTGGATACCTTCTTGATGGTGGCCGATTTAGGCAGTTTTGGAAAGGCCGCAGACGCCCTTTATATTTCCGCTCCTGCCGCAATACAGCAGATCAACATTTTGGAAGGGCGGTGCGGTTTTAAGCTGTTTATCCGCTCTAATCAGGGAGTAAAACTTACTCCCGCAGGAAAATCTCTCTATGAGGATGCCAAAACCATCATTCGACTCTCCGAGGATTCACTGAATAAAGCGAGAAGGCTGGCAGATGCCTCAGAAACCACTGTGCGGATTGCCACCTCTCTACTCTTTAAGTGCAGGCTTTTGCCGGATATATGGGCAGCGATCAGTGAAGAATACCCGGAATTGAAAATAGAAATCCTGCCGATGGCCGACCACGAAAGTCAAAATAATACCTTTTCCAAGTTGGGAACAGCTTGTGATTTATGGGAAGGAATTTACTGTACAAAAGGCTGGAAAGGGATTTGCCAATTTTTAGAGTTAAAACAAACGCCTATCTGCTGTGCCGTCGCAAAGAATCACCGCTTGGCGAAGGCGAAGAAACTTTCATTACAAGATTTGAATGGAGAGTTTATTGTTATGCCTATAGAGGGTTTGTCGTATGAAATCGACAGCTTGCGGAAGGAAATCAGAGAAAGCTATCCAACAGTGCAGATTATTGATTCTCCTTATTACGGGGTGGATACCTTTACTTTGTGCGAAGTAAATCCCTATGTTCTGATTACACAGGAGGTTTATACGGATATTCACACGAACCTTGTCACGATTCCATTAGATACACCTTATACGATGCCCTACGGATTGATTTATGCGAATGAACAGACAGCCGCAACAAAAAAGTTTATCGCGGCCGCGAAAAAAATCTCAAAAAATTCTGTTAAGATATAAAAAAGCCTTGCTTTTCCACCCGTGGTGTGTAAGCTGCCACTCACAAGGCACAAGCCAAACACAAAAATGGAAGGTGGAAAACACAATGAAAACAGGAAAAATCACAGCGAAACTGAGGGATGCGGTTCCTGTTTGCCTTATGGTAAACGGTGAGGAAGTTAAACGGTATAAGAACATCAAGCTGCCAGATATGCTCAAAGAGGTAGAAATGACCGACTTCCATTTCAACGTACATACGGACGGGAAGATCACCTTTGAAATCCATTATGAAGAAGGTGTATTGCCGGAGGTATTCCCGGAGGACCGCACCAGATTAATCCGGGCGGCAAAAGCCGCCGCCAAGGTTGCCATGCAGCAGCCCGCAGAGGCCAAGGAGGCAAAGGCCATAGAACCAGCGGTAGAGGATGAACCGGAAGATAGCCTGCCCCCAAAGCAAGCCCATTGGAAAGCATTGTCCCTGATTACGGGCGGCTTTGTAAGTATGCTGGTTCTAGATGCTGTAAGAAAAAATCTTACTATTCCCTCATGGTTGAACACATTTGCCGAAAACAATCATATTAACTTTTCGCAGGTGCTCTAGGATTCTTTAATTGCACTCTATCAACAAAAACAGCAATCCTAAACAAATCAACGTCGAACGTCAGTCGAAGCTAACGTTCTGATATTCCTGATTCCCTCCCCAAATTCAAATAGGAGGTTTTATCCATGAAAAAAACAGAACGATATGTATTCCCTGCTATATTTACTTACGAAGCCGGACAGGAAATAGCTGTTGTTTTCCCTGATTTGGATGTAGCAACCAGCGGTACAGATGATAACGACGCGCTATTATCTGCAAGAGAGCTTCTGGGCTGCGCCCTTTACGGAATGGAAGAGGACGGTGAGGAAATCCCCTCTCCGACCCTCTTATCTGATGTTGAAACAGACAAAAATGAGCGAGCTGTGCTTGTAGACGTCTATATGCCATCAATTCGCATGGCGAAAGTAAACCGTTCTGTAAACTGAACAGTCACTTTACCCGCATGGCTGAACGCCGCCGCACTGGAACAGAATATTAACCTTTCGCAAGTATTGCAGGACGCTTTAAAATCTCATCTACATCTTGGGTAGCTTGCAGTGTGCGTGGATTGAAATAAATGCGGATGGTGAGTAAGTGCTGCAAAAAAAAGAAACCTCGCCAGAGCTTAAGAACTCTTAGCGGGGCTATTCTTTATTTAGCGGCGGGAACAACTGTCAAATCACAACCCAGAGCATTAGCCACCTTTAAGAGAGTGTCAAGCTGTAGAATAGCCTTTTTACTCTCAAGGCGGGCCATAACAGACTGCGTTAGATTGGACGCTTTTGCTAATTCCTTCTGCGTCATTCCTTTATTGTGCCGCTGTTCAATCAGCAAATCAATAATATTAGCGCAGCCCTCAGACATTGACTACACCCCCTATGGGCACACTGTTAATATAGCATTCGTCCGGGCATAAGTCGACTTTATTACTCCATACTTTATCGCTGTCTATATTCGGGTCAATATCCCATGCTATGCAGTGGGTATCATCCACATAGACCCGGCGGAAGCTCTCTATATCAGCGAACGGCTCAAATACTGTGCCTTTTTGGAGAAGCGGGCGAACATCGTAAAGCCGCCTTTCTCCATTGTCAAAGCTGATAGTGAGTGTAAAATCGTTATTCGGTACAACGCCTACAATCCTTTTCTTTCCGCCTGCGAAGTATTCCGCTGTCTTTCGGTCAAATCCTTTGGAAAGATAATAATCAACCGTTCTTGTCATGCTACCACCTCCAAGGGAGAGCCGCTTATTTCAGCGGCTTTATTGCATTTCAATCTACGCACCCCGCGAGGGGGCGACATATAAACATACAGATTGTTGGCATGGCGTCCATTTCCTTTACTGTACTTATTATTATAGCATATTCGCTATATCTAGAAACAATTTTTACAAAAAAGCAGATAAAAGTATTGGCATATGCGTATAAAAGGCGTATGATAGATAACGTAAGGAGGTATCCAACTATGAAAAGCGCTTATCCTATCGTTATGACGCAAGGAGAAGAGTTCATTATGGTGTTCATTCCGGATTTCAATATCAATACGCAAGGCAAGAACATTCCGGATGCGATCGAAATGGCGCGGGACGCGATTGGAATTATGGGAATTGATATGCAGGACGACGGCGAAGCATTGCCGGAGGCGTCAAATCTGGCAAATGTTCAAGCCGGCTCGCCTTCCGGAAGCATCGTCTCACTGGTTGACGTTAACTTCGCAGAGTATCGCAAAAAGAATGATATGCGCTCCGTGAAAAAGAATTGCACAATCCCTTCATGGCTTAACTTTGAAGCAGAAAAAGCGGGCGTGAATTTTTCTGCCGTATTGCAAGCAGCATTAAAAAACGAATTGCATATTACAGAAAAATAACGTAAAAAAACACGGGAAGGCTTAAGCCTTCCCGCTTTATTGCTCTCGCTCCAAATTGTCTAACCTGTGTGTATTGCTTTTGCTCCGTTGTTCTACCGCCGTCATCCTCTCTACAAGATTATTGTGCAGCTTTACTTTTTCTTCCAACTGCTTGAGGCGGAAATTCGTCAGCCTCGCGCTCGTCAGTATACCTGTTATCGACCCTATTGCAGTCCCCGCCAGAGCCAGCAGAGACGTTAATACTTCATTGCTCATCCTCTGTCACTTCCCCTCCCGGAGTTGTATATGTCATAGCTCTTGCGCTGTCAGTAACTCCGCTTGTAGTCGGGTCTATCAGCGCATTGTATACGCTTGCGAGCACGCTGACTATAACATACGGGTTCCCTACCGCTTGCTTTATCAAATCCCACAATGCGCTCCAGCTCGTAATATCCGCTCCGGTCACTCCGTAGTATACACCTATCGCCATTGTTATCGCCAGCCAAAACGACCAGTTTTTCATTCTAACTTTAAAATTCATTAAACACTTTGCACACTCCATAGAGTATGCTATAATAATTATAGAAATTAAGAAAGGAGGTAAGATATGATTGAGTTGCCAACTCCTTTGTGCGCGATATACTCGGCAGTAATAGCAACACTAAGCTACCGAGCGTCGCACAAAGAAAAAACCGCTCCCAAGCACAGCAAGCAGAAGAAGCGGTAAAAACAAGGGGAAAGGGGCGCAAGCCCCGAGTACCCTCCAACTCAATTATATCTAACAACCATGAAAAAATCAAGCGTTATCTGCATGTTCATCGTCCCTATCTGCTTGTTCGCCGCAGTGATAGTCAAGGGCATTGCCGCCCTGATGCTTTGCATCGCCGCCGCAATAAGCGCAACCGCCGCTTACATCATCACCAAAAGGAGTAAATCATGAGCAAAACATCCTCCGCGGTCAAGCGCCGCTACAACCAAAAAGCCTACGACCTCTATCAAATGTCCATGCCCAAAGGCACGAAAGAGCTATTCCGCGCCGCGTGCGAACGCAACGGAGAAACGATGAACGGTGTTCTCAACAAATTCATCAAAGCCTACATCGAGGAGCATGAAGGGGATTAACTCCCCCTTCTTTTTTGCTTAACCAAGCATAACAACTATTGTACGTGCAAAAGTCGACCCCTTTTTTAAAAAAATAATTTTTTTCTCAAAAAATGCTTGACATACGTGTACATGTATGATATAATAATTATAGAAATTAGGAAAGGAGGCATAAGATGAAAGATTGAGCAAACCTCTTGCTCACGGCAATATCAACGGGCGCTAACGTAGCTCTCCTGATATTAAGTCTGAAGGGCAAGAAAAAAACCGCTCCTAAGCACAGCAAGCGGAGGAAGCGGTAAGAGCAAAAAGGGAAAGGGGCGCAAGCCCCGAGTACCCTTCCCAATCTCATTTTACAGCATAACCATGAAAAAAGCAACTATAATCTTACTCATCCTTAACACCGTCGGAATAATCGCCGCACAATTTATAAGCGGCGCTGCTTCGACCGTCATTCTAGCGGCGGCAGCCTGCTGCTCCATCGTCGCTCTCATTCTGGAAAGGAAGCGTGTATAATGGGCAAAACATCCTCCGCGGTCAAAAACCGCTACGCCGCCAAAGCGTATGACCCTATCCGGCTCAACGTCCCCAAAGGCACGAAGGAGCTGTTTCGCGCCGCGTGCGAACGCAACGGAGAAACGATGAACGGTGTACTCAACAAATTCATCAAAGCCTATATCGAGGAGCACGAAGGGGATTAACTCCCCTTCTTTTTTTACTTAATCAAGTATAACAACTATTGTACGTGAATATGTGAAACACTTAAAAAAGCCGCCGAAGCGACAGCCACGACAGCCTTTACACCCCCTTTTTTGGGGATGCGACACAGTTATTGTTGTATTTTTCTAATCAGTGCCTCCTGCAACGTTTGTGAGGATTTTATCCCCTGTCTATAGCCCTTTAGTTTAGCCAAGCAGGAATTGTAAGCGTTTTCTTTACAGCCTTTGTATCTTTATACGCGCTCATGTCGCAGGCCACTAACGTGGCGAATCCATCCTCTACTTTATCCATTTCCGACAACTCAGACGGTGCAGTTAAATCTCCGCCTCCCTCAAACAGTGTAAGCAAATAACCCGTTAATGTTTCTTGTGCAAACTGCATAGCTTCATTTACAGTTGCACCATATGTCTGGCAACCTAGTAGATCCGGGAACTCCACCCAATACGCATTGTCTTCTCTGTGAAAAATAGCCGGATAAACAAATAACATATTAATATCCTCCCTTTTTCAATCTGCGCCTCTATAATTTCAATCCATGCACCCCCGAGGGGGGTAGTTATTGTTGTATTTTTATTATAGCAGCTTTTTATTGCTTTTGGATATATTTTTCGGCAGTGACTTTTCTCCTTCCCAACTATGAAAGCAATTTTTTATCCATATCCGCGTTGCTTACCTCGTCTAGTTATACAATAATTCTTGTATTTCACATTCCAGTACCCGCGTTATTTTTACCGCCAGTGGCAGCGACACTGTTTTTGTCCCGCGCTCAATCTGGGATACTTGCACACTTTTTGCTAGGTCTGTGCTTTTCACCCTATTTCCTCACGCCCCTTGCGGGCACGACTTATTGACAACGAGCTTGAAATAAGGTATCCTATAGGTATAGGGAAGGGAACTTGCCCTCCCCCTCTTCATCGAGTAAGCCTTTCTATAATATCTAGTAGCTTATCGATGATTATTAGGATTGCGGTAATCAGGTTTAATGTTTTGATTGTTTTGTCCTGTTTACCGCTTTTTTGATGCCACAAAAAGCGTAAGAGCTTTTATGGGAAGTCCAAGCTTGCGGCCAATAAAGCATATGATGATTTTGTTGCAAGACTATACACAGAGAGGGCTCCGGAACCTGGCAGTATACCGTTTAAGGCTCTGGCAGAAGAATGGCTCGAAACGTACAAGCGCGATGCAGTCCGCAATGTAACACTGGAAAAAACATATGAATCGCCTTTAAACCGGCATATTCTCCCCTACTTTGGAACAATGCTTGTCGCACGGATAACTGAAACAGACATAAAAAAATTCTATTCAGACCATTCTCGTTTTTCTCATTCATATTTATCCAAAATGCGCGTTATAATAAAAAGCGTCCTAGACTTGGCCGTGCGCAAAGGCATTACACAATATAACCCTGCCGAAATGATAAAGCTCCCCAAGGCGTCCTCTGACGCTAATACTCCCAAACGTGCATACAGCAAGCAGGAGGCGCAAATAGACATTATGCGCGAGGCTGTCTCGCTCGGCGTGTAGTTTACGACACTTTTTCAAATTTTGAACGATTTTCTATAATTTTTTGTGATTTGGATTTTTGCAGCGCATATATGATAAAATGCCGATATAAAGCAAAAAACCGCTATTTCAAGCGGTTTTTCAATGGCGTGGCTGAAGGGATTCGAACCCCCGACCTTTTGATTCGTAGTCAAACACTCTATCCAGCTGAGCTACAGCCACATGCACTTCGCAAGCGCGTATTTTATTATATCGTAGTTGTTCTGCTTTGTCAATAGCTTTTTTATTTTTTTCTTGATTTATTTTTTAACTTATTCATATTAAATTCTAATAAATATACTTGATTTTATTAGGTGACTATAAACCATTATTATGATATAATCGTCATGGTCATATTGCCTGATATATTAGAGAATGAATTGCATCTTTTCACAGAATATT
>UQXU01000084.1 GCA_900545085.1 uncultured Eubacteriales bacterium | reverse complement strand
GGGATTGTCAATAGCTACCCGCGCGGACTGCCTGCCGGGAGAAGTCCTAGACTTGCTGGAAGAGCTGAGCAGCCGCACCAGACTTTTTGTGGAGCTTGGACTGCAAAGTTCAAAACCGGAGACGGCAGAGCTCGTCCGTCGGGGTTTCTCAAACGACGTATTCGCCGAATCCGCCGCCGCACTTTCTCAGCGCGGAATACCAGTGGTAGCACACATAATAATCGGTCTGCCCGGAGAGAACCTGACAGACGTACTTAATACCGTCGATTTTGTAAATTCTCTTCCGATACAGGGAGTCAAGCTGCAGCTCCTGCACGTGCTGTCTGACTGCGATATGGCCGATTTGTACCTCAGCGGAAGCTATTCTCCGCTGAGCAAAGAAGAATACATCTCTGCGGTAGGCAGCTGCATAGCTCGGCTGCGTCCCGATATTGTGATTCACCGTCTGACAGGAGACGGCAGCAGAGACACGCTTCTGGCGCCTCGTTGGAGTTTAAACAAACGAGATGTATTAAACAGCCTGCACCGCTATCTTCGCGACAACCGCATAACTCAAGGCATGGATTTCTGCCTCGGATTCAATTCATGACTACTTCTATAAATTTTGATATTATGCTCCATTGATATGTCTGCGCCTGCCATCCTAATCGTATCATATACTTCGCCTCTTCTCCCAGCCTGAACATTTTTAACTCAGCAAGGTGCTTTTCCCCCAGTATCGCTTTGGCCAGCTCCTCGGGACAGAAGCACGCCCCGACTCCTTTTACGCACAGTTCGAGAAGCATTTCTACATTTTTGGACTGCGCTTTTACTATAGGATGAAAGTTGGCTCGTTTAATGAAAAATCGTCCCAGTCTTCCTACCGTATTTTTCTCATCGCCTATTAAGAACGGACAGCCCGCCAGCAATGACAGCTCGCCGTTTTTTTGTATTCTCTCTGCTACAGCGTCTTTCCGGCTTCCATACAAATCGTCCATCAAGCTATCAGGCACAAAGAGCACTATCTCTTCTTCAATAAAATCCCGCACTTCTACGCCCGGTATCTTGTCCGGCAGATCTGCTATTGCTATATCTATTTCTCCATCTATGAGCTTCTTTCTCAAAACGTCATGTACATCTTCTACGGACTGTATCTCAATTTGCGGATACAGCTTTTGAAATTTCATTATCATATCCGGAATGATTACCCTGCCTCTTGTATGCACGACGCCTATTCTCAGTTTGCCTTTGTCGCTGTGCGCAATATCGCTGAACTCACGTTTCATAGAATAGTATTTTCTCTGAAAATCGTCCGCATACTGCAAGAACACTTCGCCCGCATACGTCAGCTCCAACGGTACATGTCGTATTATCAGCCTGCACTCCAGCTCATTTTCTATTGCAGATATATGAGCGCTGAGAGTCTGCTGAGTTATATGCAGTCTTTCCGCCGCTTTTGTAAAGCTTCTCTCCTTAGCAAGCATTATAAAATACTCCATGCTTTGAAAATTCATATTCCACACCTGCTATTACAAATTATAACTGTATTATATATCAAAAATAACAGTTAGACAATTTTCTCGTACTGTTTTATACTAATAAATGTAAAATACATTTTAATATTAAACGAGGAAAACTATGGAAAGCTTATTACTATCCTTCAACACTGTATTCCCTTTGTTTTTTATGATTGTACTGGGATATGTATTAGTCCGATTCAGCAAGCTGGATGACAGCTCCGTTAAAAAGCTGAACAATTTCTCCTTTATTATTTTTCAGCCCGCACTTGTTTTTTATAATATATACAACAGCGATTGGAGTCAAACCTGGAATCCGTCTCTTGTGCTCACCTCTGTAATAATGGTCGTAGGCACGTTTCTTCTGCTCTGCGTGATAGTCCCCTTATTAGAAAAAAACAACAGGAGGCGCGGCGTTCTTATTCAGGCTATATATCGCAGCAACTTCCTTCTTTTCGGCGTTCCTATCTGCACATCGCTTTTCGGAGACACAGCCGGCGGCACGCCCTCTATGATAGCCATGTTCGTAATACCTATATTCAACGTCCTCGCCGTAATATCGCTGGAGATGTTCCGCAGGGGAAAGCCTCAGCCCCTCCCTATCCTAAAGGGCATTATCACCAATCCTCTGATAATAGGCTCTCTCGCTGCCGTCGCTTTAAAAATCATAGGTATAGAGCTACCGACAAGCCTCGCCAAGGTATCTAAACAGCTCGCAGATATGGCAACTCCTCTCGCTCTGATAGGCCTCGGCGGCACGTTAAAATTCAGCTCTGTCGCTCACCATAAGCGCCAATTGATTTCAGGAATAGCAGCAAGACTTGTTATCGTCCCGGTCATTGCCATTCCAATAGTCGTCATGCTTGGCTTCAGAGGAGTTGAGCTTGCGACTCTCATGTGCCTCGCTTCCGCTCCGACTGCCGTGGGTTCTTACGTCATGGCGGAGCAAATGGACGGCGACGCAGATCTGGCCAGTCATTTGGTCGTGTTTTCCGCCGCATTGTCGGTATTCACATTTTTCATATACATATTTATTCTAAAGTCTATGGGATTTCTATAGACGCAAAAAGACCGCGGTACGCTCCTGCCGCGGTCTTACTGTAAATTTTCCGATAATCTATTATACTTTTCCACTCCTTGAAGCCGTCGAAAGTTCAGCATTTTTTGCAGCTCGCTGATAGGTTTGGCTCAGCCTGAGCGGCATAATCTTATCCGGCATTTGTCAGTGTTTACTCTCCTGCGTCGCCGCCCCTTCATTCGTCAGTATTTCAAGCAGCTTTGCCGCCGACTGCTGCTCCGCCTGTTTTTTAGATTTGCCTACTCCTTCCGCCGATATTCCTTCATCCAGTATTACACGTACATAGAACGTCGTATTGTGCGGAGGTCCTTCCTGCTTGAACACTTCATATCTAAGATTGTTTTTGCCATTTCTTTGCACAAACATTTGCAGCTCTGATTTTGCATCGGCATGGAATACCGCGTTTTTTTCTATATATTCCAGTACAGAGCTGACCACGCACTGCGCCGCTTCCAATCCTCCGTCCAGATACGCCGCCCCTATGATAGCTTCTACGGCGTCAGCAAGCATAGAGGGCTTGTCTCTGCCGCCCGTCACTTCTTCGCTCCTGCCAATCTTGAGATATTCTCCTATATTAGCATACCTCGCGAAAAAGCTGAGCGCATCCTCGCATACCATAGAGGCGCGTTTTCTGGTCAATTCTCCCTCGTCCATCTCAGGATACGCCAGAAAAAGTCTCTCACTGCTGCAAAGCTCAAGGACAGCGTCTCCTAGAAATTCAAGCCTTTCATTGCTGTGTTTCCTGTCAAAAGACGAATGACACAGCGCTCTGTCCAACAGCTTTTGGTTTTTAAACTTATAATTTATTTTAGTGGTTAAGCTATTCATCTGAATCCTCCGCCATGATCTCCCATTTCTCATATAGAGCTTCAAGCTCGCTGTTTGCCTCGTCCAGCTTGCTCGTAAGCTCCATGGCGCGCTGATAGTCTCCGGAGCATTCCGCCGCCTCAGACGAAAGCCTTTCAGCCTCCGCTTCCTTTTCCGCTATCTGCTGCTCCAGCCTGCGCAGCGCAGCAGCACGCTTTCTCTTTTCTGCATCTCGCTGTTTTTTCTGTTTATACTCGTTAGGCTTGTCCTCCGCCTTTTTCTGCCTCGCAGGCTGCGCGAGACGTTCCGGCTGCTTCGAAAGAAAATAGTCGTATCCGCCGACGTATTCCACAGCTCCGCCGTCGCTTATATAATATATTCTATCCGCGATTTTCTCTATAAAATATCTGTCATGCGAAACCATCAGCAAAGTTCCGTCATAATCGAGAAGCGCTTGTTCCAAAACTTCTTTTGACGGTATATCCAGATGGTTTGTAGGCTCGTCCATTATCAGAAAATTGCAGCGCGAGAGCATTAATCTCGCCAATGCTACTCTGGCTCTCTCTCCGCCTGAGAGCGCAGATATTTTTTTATTGACGTCGTCCCCTCTTATCAGAAAAGCGCCGAGCGCGCTCCGTATTCTGACTGTATCCATATGCGGAAGCGTCGCTATCAATAAGTCCAAAGGAGTCTTGTCCGGATCGAGATCGCTCATAGCCTGATCGTAATAGCCTATTTTCACCCGCGCCCCCAGCTCAATCTCGCCCGTGTCAGGCTTGAGCTGTCCTATCAATGTGCGAAGCAGTGTTGTCTTTCCGCTGCCGTTATCGCCCAGAATAAACACTCTCTCCCCTTTGCGTATATGAAGGTTTACTCCCGCAAACAGCGGCTGACCGTCAAACGCTACCGATAAATCTTCTGCTATGAGAACATCTTTGCCCGAGCCTCTTTCCGCCTTGAATTTAAAACGAATAGAAGCCGGGTCAGACTCCGGCGCAGTCACCGTTTCTTCTATGCGCTCCAACGCCTTCTGTTTAGAACGCGCCGTTATAAAATTTCTCTCTCGTCCCCAATTGCGCTGCTGTTCAATAATGCCTTCGAGCTTTTCTATCTCATGCTTTTTCTTCTGGTACAGCCTTGCAGCGGCAATATCGTCTTCCTCTTTCTTTTTCACATATGCGCTGTAGTTTCCTTTATACGCCTTGATATGAGTTCCGCGGACGTCAAATATCCGAGTAGCTACTTTATCCAGGAAATATCTGTCATGAGATATAACCAGAACCGTGCCTCTATAACTGCGCAAAAACTCCTCCAGCCAGGCAACTGCATTTATGTCTAAATGGTTTGTAGGCTCGTCGAGAAGCAAAACATTTGAGCCGCTCAACAACAGCTTTGCCAAAAGAACTCTCGTCCTCTGGCCGCCGGAGAGTGCATCCATGGGCAGATCTATCTCTTCGTCCGACAGACCCAAACCCTTTAAAGCCGAACGCGAGCGGGATTCACATGTCATTCCGCCTCTCTCTTCGTATTGAATACGCAGGTTTTCCATACGCGATATTAGCTTTTCATCCGGATTTGTCTCAATTCTGACTCGTATGCTCTCTATCTCCCTCTCCATGTCCTTCAAATCATCGAATACGGATAGAGTTTCCTGATACGCGGTCTTTTCGGAGGTGAAATCCGCATGCTGACTCATATACGATATTACTGTATTTTTGCTTATGTGCAGCTCCCCTTCGTCCGGCGTCAGCTCGCCTGTAATCAGCTTGAACAGAGTAGTTTTTCCCGCGCCGTTCACGCCGAGTATTCCTATCTTGTCGCCTTCCATCACGTTAAAGCTTGCGTCTTTAAGTATCGTCCTCTCTCCGAAGGCTTTACCCATATTAGACGAAGATATTATCACTGCCATAAACTCTTTACCTCACAAAACATGCTGAAAAGATTATACCACGTAGCAATAGCTAGTTGCAACTTTACATCTCGCATAAAAACTCAGGAGAGACGAAGCGCCCCTCCCGAATAATAAATGAAGTAAAGAAAATGCTCTCAGCCTTAATTCAGCGTATCCAGAGCTGCACTGTCAGCATCGCCGCCGAATTCTACCCTGCCCGGTTCACCATTTATAGTCACATCTGACGTGCAGTCTTTGACAGTAGAATTGTTATATATATAACCGGCTATTGTTCCTACTATCTTTCCGCCGTCTATCGTGCCGGCTGCCTCGCAGTTTTCCACGATAAATGTAGACGGTTCGGAATAATACTGAGTATAAGCGCTGCCATAGAAGCCGCCTCCGACAATCATCCCTATTCTGTCTGCGCTCTCATCTGCTGTTACACTTACGTCTTTAGCAGTGCAGCCGCTAATCAAAGTATAAACATCAACGTCTATTTTTCCTTCTTCGTCAAATCTGCCGGCGTGACCTATTAAACCGCCTATCATATAAGATCCTTCCGGCGCAGTCACTTTTACATTTTCAGCAGAGCAGTTTTTTACATATTCGCTCTCGTGAGCACAGCCTGCCATACCGCCTATGCTCAGACTTGACTTGCCTGTAGCTGTAACCGTGCCGTTTTCAGCCTTGCAATTCTCCAGATTAGAACCTTCCGCACCTCCGACGATAATTCCGGCTCCCTGCGCGTTGTCTCCATTCAGCGTCACGTCTGCGCAGGCTGTGCAATCTTTAATCAAATCGCACATAGACGCGCCCACGACGCCGCCGACAAGAAAGGTACCGGCGAGTTTATTCTCGCCTGTCAGAGTAATTCCCTCGACTACAGCTCCGCTGAACGCAGAACCTATCACGCATCCGGAATACACACCTCCATTGACGTCTGCATTTTCAACAGTGAGATTTTTAACACCGGAATTTTCACCCGTGACGCAGCCGAAAAGTCCACAGCCCATTATCTCCGTATTGTCAATCTTTATGTTTGATATTTTGTGTCCGTTGCCGTCAAAGCTGCCTGTAAACGCCGCCTCAGGAGCAGGCGTCTCATCATCATTTTCGGAGAGAGGTTTAAACTCGCCGATAGGCTCCCAATTTGTATACTCATCCAGATCAATATCAGCATTAAGAATATAATTTGCTGTCAAGTCATTTCTCACCGCATTCAGCTGATCCGCCGTTTCGATCTGATAAGGATCTTCTGCCGTTCCGTTTCCCCCTGCGAACTCAGCCGGTGTCGCTTCAGACTGCGCCGCAGATTCACTGACTTCCGCTGTAGCAGTATTTTGTACAGTATCTGAGGCCGTGTCTGAGCTTGAGCAGCCGACGAAAAGCGATACACTCATCGCTGCAGCAATAACAAGCCCGAGAATCTTCACTTTTTTCATTACGTTCCCTCCTATAAGTAAGACAAAGAGTTAGTTGCAACTATCCGATAAGTTCATTTTAAGCTGTATTTGCCTTGCCTGCAATGACTATTCAGACATTATTCTATCCTCACAGACACTTTTTCTAAATCTCATAGGCGTTATGCCATATTCCTGCTTAAAAGCGGCCATAAACTTGTTTGGATTTGAATATCCCACCCGCACAGCTATCTCAGATACAGACGCAGAGCTGTTCATTAACATCTCTTGTGCACTTTGAAGACGATACGTGCGCAGGTACGCATATATTGACGTACCGTAAACACCTTTAAAACACTTTTTCATAGAAGTAGGAGCTATTTCAAATTTTTTCGACAGCTCTTCAATTGTATAATGTTTTGAAATATCACTCACCATAAAATCTCTAATTTCTTTTATTTTATGTACTCTAATTAAATCGAAATATCGTTCTTCGCATTTTAAATCATCGTCGCAAAAATCACTTAAAAAAAGAAGAAGCTCGAGCGTTTTTACCCGCATGTATCCCAATTTACGCTTTTCGCGCAGGGAATAAAGCTCTGAGAAAATATGCTGTATGGACTCATTCGCCCGAACAATTATATGATGTTTTTCGCTGCATATTATTGAATACAATTTGGATAAATCAATTGTAAGTATCTTGAACAAACTCTTCAGCTCATTAGGTATTTTCTTTGCATTGATGTAAACAGCCACTCCATAATAGTGGTTAAGAGGGAATCCTGATGCAATTTTAGGTTTAAACATCGGACTTATGGAGAGATCTCCCGGAGATATATAGCATGTACTACGAGTTCCGGAATCGCACTCATATCTGCCTCGACTGCAATGATTGATTTCAATTATGTCATTGTCTTTATCATCGCAGCCATAAAACAACCCTTCGTCCATGTAACTCATATTTATGTCATTATAATGCAGCTCAAACCCCGGTAATATCCTATAGACCTCTATTTTTCCATAGCCTGTTTCATTTTGAAAATAAAACGTACCTTGCTCTTCCCTATCTGATATTTTATCTATTTTGCTGAAATACGGCTGATCCTGCATCATTAACAGAGTTTCTGAATTAAACATATTTCATTCTCCGTTTCCTTCGAGTTAGCGAGCGCTAATTAAATTATACGAGTTTATGAAACTTATGTCAAATTTCTCAGATAAAACAAAAGACAGCTGCGTAGCAACTGTCTCTCGATTATGGCTCCCCAAGTTGGACTCGAACCAACGACCCTTCGGTTAACAGCCGAATGCTC
>UQXU01000083.1 GCA_900545085.1 uncultured Eubacteriales bacterium | reverse complement strand
GGGGACTGCACTCCGTATCTTCCGAATTCCCAGCAGCATGTTTCGTACCATCTTTGAATTTTCTCAAGAAAATCAGAGGCTCTCAGCTCGCTGTAGTATGTCATAGACAGTCTGCCCGTGGTCGCTGCGTCAAAAGCCGCGATTATTACATCCTCATTATCCGGCAAATTCTCCCTATATCCGCGCAGAGCCTCATACAGCTGCTTTTTGTAATCCGAGGGCCGCAGAGCCTCTTCTGCGGTATCCATCGGCGAGCCCATGAGCTTAGGCGTTTTAAATCCCTTTGGATTCCAGCATATAAAGACTCTGTTTCCTACAAAATCTCTCACGCTGTCGTTCGCCGCGAGCCACGCCAGAGCGCTATGCGCTTTTTGCGAAGCGATGTAGCTCACTGTAGCCGCCTGCCGGCTGTCCGTAAATCTGCCTCTGTAGGTATAGCCGGAGCTGTCGTTATCGGAAATCAGCTTCGCGCCGTAATTCGCGCTTACAATGCCTTTGGGATGTTTGAGCGCAAGGCGAGCCTCGTCGCCTGTTATCATGCACAGCCCTGTATCTCCGTCCTCATCGCTTATGCTCTCCGCATACCTGATATAAGAGTCGAATAGAGTCGCGTCTCTCCAACATTCTTCGGGTATATCCGGATCGTCATTTAATACACGCCAGCGAACCATCAGCTTGTCTGCTTTGTTATCCGGCTTGCCGCCCTCCGGCCCAATTAAACCCGCTCGTTCCAGATCGCTTAGAACACTCCCGCCTTTTACGTAGTTCAAAACGGCGCGGACTTTTTGGTGAGCATATTCTGAATCCGCCCAGTCCGAAAGCTGCTCTACATATTTTTCGTATTTTTCTCCTGAATGTTTGGAGATATAGCCTATTTGTTCACACAGCGGATGCGGAGCGCAGTTGCCCGTTCTCACTGCGGAAGCTTCTGTGACAGGGATTATAGTCTTTACGTCATCTTTCGCAACTTCATTTGCACCGACATAATTTCCGTCCTCGTCTATAATAATCTCTATTTGTACATTTTGTACGATATGAGATATCGGAGTAAGAGGCGCTCTCCCCTGTTCTGCTACTCCTGCCTTTTGCGCGAACGTGTCGTATGTCTCACACGCTTTTTGCAGCAGCCCCATCAGTCCACCTCCTCAAATTCGCTAAGCCCGCTGAAATTGCCTAAATCTCTGCCGAAGGCTTTGACGCTCATGCTGCGCAGCTCCTTGTGTATGCACTCCTCAGGGCGTATAAACTTTATAACTCCTTTTTTCATGACAGGTCTCCAAAACCTGGCCGTCATCTTCCCCTGAGTCTCGGGCGAATACGCCTCGTCAGCATATGTTATGCCGTGATACATAAGCCCAAAGCTCAGCTCAGGTATGTCGTCATACGCGCCTTCTCCTTCGCCAAAGACACACGGCTCCACATATCCCTGACATTCTCGCGTGCCGAGGAATATGTCTCGGCGTCCGCCCTTCGCGATCATTCTCTTAGCTATTTGATGATGCTTGTTCTCGCTGCGATCCTCCGCCAGCTCAGGTCTGTTTTCATTCCATTCGAAATGCGCACGCACCTGGTATCTGCAATTTTTAAGATACGTGTAGTACGCCAGGTCGTTCTTATCATTATAGTATTTTATAGGACGTACACCCTTGACCTCGGTCTGGATGCGATTCATAATACGAACTTCGTCAATAATCCATATCAAAGTCGGCTTCCAATATACAGACATGAGAATGCCTTTCAGTGCTTCGTATGTAGGCACTTGATAGCTCGCTTTCTCTCCTCCCACGCGCATTATGGGATCAGAAAAAAGTCCGTAATCTCCGGTAACTTCAAATTCAACTATGTTTGGATACTGCAATTTCTCACCCCCAATAAATTTTTGCTTCCATATTATCTCCTTCTATTTCAAAGCCGCGCTCTCCGTAAAAACGCCCGTCTATCGCCAGCGCTCCGGCGCTGTCTATATCCATAATGCCTCCCAGCTCCCGAAGCTTTTTGAGCTGGTAGTCGTAGAGCGATATGGTGTACGGCTTTGCCTTCTCCATCTGTTCTTTTACAAATTTTAAGTCATATCCCGCTCTTTCTGAGCTAAGCTCTGTTATTATACTGTCGCCTTCTCCATATGGTACAATTACATCTCTGCCTTCATCGTCAAACACCTTGAACTCACTTCCCGCTTTTTTCTTCGCCTGTTTCATATGCTGAAGAATCTGATCGTTTTTGCTCCTGCCGCAAAAGCCGGCGTTTGTAGAAAGCAGCTCGAACATGCTCGTTGTCATGTTAGAATCGTAGAGCGAGAACACATAGTCTTTTTCATTATTTTTCGCATTTTTATCCAGTCTTTTGTAATACGAACTGATTGCTCTGCCCGACGCCAAATCTCCGCCGTATTGCTCTGCATTGCGTCCGAAGGAGTTTAACAAGCTGAGCGACGCATTTTTCCCTTTCTGTATTTCTTCCAGCTTATTTAAATTCTCATCAGGGATATTTACCAGATAAACCTCAGCCGCTCCCGCTTTTTCGCCGTTGCGATTGC
Organism: uncultured Eubacteriales bacterium; assembly: GCA_900545085.1. Classification (GTDB taxonomy): domain Bacteria; phylum Bacillota; class Clostridia; order Christensenellales; family Christensenellaceae; genus Scybalosoma; species Scybalosoma faecavium. Next base: position 5,459 of record UQXU01000083.1, on the reverse strand, counting down.
AGCGCCCCGCCGCCTGAACTACGCTGTCCATACCGGCGAGCAGTCTTATCGCACAGGCAAAAGATATGTCTACTCCCGCTTCTATCACCTGAGTAGCTACGCATATGATTTTTTCTCCCGTTCTCAGAGCTGCTTTAATCTCCTCCAGCACCTCGCGCCTATGCTGAGTACACATGGACGCAGACAGCATCCTGAGTTTTGCGTCAGTCCTCGCCCCCAATTCGTCCGCCAAGCTTTTTGCCTGCGCTCTCTTGTTGCAGACGATCAGCAGGCTGCTGTTCTCCGCCGACTTTTCCAGTGCAAAATCGACAAGCTCGCTCAGCTTCATTTCCCCGGCGTCTTTTATCTCTGTTCGCTTAAACACTGCAAGACTGTTTTCATTCAGAGTTACTATATCTCCGCTGCATAAAATCGGATGCGTCGATTCTTCAAAGGCAGGCTGAGTCGCAGAGCACAAAACCACCGTCGCGCCGCAAACCTCGGATAGAAAATTCATCGCCAGATTAAACTGCGTTATCATTTTCCTCGGCACGGTCTGCACTTCATCAAAAATTATCACACTGTCTGAAAGAGCGTGAAATCTGCGGATACATGAAGTTCTGCCTGAAAACAAAGTATTCAGCATTTGCACAAGCGTAGTGATTATAATGGGGGCGTCCCAATTTTCCGCCAAAAGCTCGCGCTCGTCCAGCTTGTCCAAATTCTTTTCGTTTTCCTTAGCCGCATTGGAGTGGTGCTCCAGCACAATTCTGTCGTCTCCCACATATTTTCTGATTTCGTCCGCGTTCTGCTCAATAATTGCAAGCAGCGGCATGACGAAAAATATGCGTTTCTTGTCGTGTTTAGCGCAGTGCGCCAGAGCGTATCTCAGAGAAGAAACAGTCTTTCCGCCTCCCGTGGGGACATTCAGCTTAAATATTCCTCCCTCTCTTTCCGCGAACGCTCTGCATTGTTTTGATATGTCGCTGCGCACTATGTTCAGAGGCGTATCCGCGGCAAAATTGCGTATTTTCTTCTCCGTCCTTTCCAAGCAGCTCCTCCAAACGCCGGCGTCCGCTTTTAGCACGCTGCGCTTCGCTCCGTTCACGAACTCCGCCGTGTCTCTCCTATCTCCTTCTATTACGGCAGATAGAAGCAGCCTCGCCAGCATACTTATATAAAAGAAGAAATATTCATTGCCGTAATCTTTCCCGCCGCTCTTTTTCGAGCTTGACGCCTTTGTAGCCTTCGCCAAGTCCACAACTTTTGCAAGCGCTCTTTCCAGTTCTGAATTGGCTTTTGAGAATAGCTCCCTCAGCTCTTTTTCATCTGCGCATTCCGACTTGAAGTTTTTTATCGCTTCGCCGTATTCTTCCTTCGTCCTGTGTTCAAACCCGCTCTCCCCGTTTTCGTCTACGGCGTCGAAAAGCCCGTGATGCGCTCCCGCCGCATACGCCGTCAGCTCGCAGGTCCAACACTCGTTGTAATTGTTGAGCTCGTGAAACATGTCGAACATCATGCGCACGCCTGCGAATGTGTGATTTACAGAGCCTCGTCTGACCGTCTCTCCATTCGCCCCTCGGGTTATATAGTCCGCGAAGCTCTCTGTGTATTTTCCGGCGTCGTGTACCAACCCTGCGAGATACCCCGAATTGTTGAGTCCGACACAGCTTAACGCCTCCGCCGCGTACTCCGCCGCAGCGCGGCAGTGTTCGCCTACGCTTTGAACCTCTCCTCCCAGCTCAGGCTTTCGGATATGAGCGGGGAAAATTTTTCTATTCATTTCCCAAATAACTCCTTATGATAAAACTTATATTATAAATATCTTTTATCGTTTTTCCCTGTGTTTGTTATATTTTTTGTAGTTAAAGCAGTGTTTACAATTTTCGCCGCTGTGTTAGAATAATATAGAGTTAATTGCAACGGGGGTGTAATATGTCGAATATAGATTTTAATCGTCTCGACGAGCTTAAAGAAAAGCTTGCGAGTTTTAGGCCGCTGAACGCGGCGGAGCTAAAGCAAATTCGCGACGAATTTATTATTGAGAATACGTATAACTCAAACGCCATTGAGGGAAGCACGCTGACATTGAGAGAGACCGCATTGATATTGCAGGAAGGTCTCACAATATCCGAAAAACCAATCAGAGAGCATCTCGAAGCGATAGGTCACAAAGACGCTTTTGAGTATATTGTCTCTCTTGCAGACGCAAAAGAACGTCTCAGTGAAAAGGTGATTAAAGACGTTCACTCTCTTGTTTTGATGAACGACGCAATAAACAAAGGAGTATACCGCAGGGTTCCTGTTAAGATACTGGGTTCAAGCCATGTTCCACCGCCGCCGTATCTCGTGAGAGAGCAGTTACAAGAACTGTTGGAAGAATACGAGCTGATGAAGCCGAAGCTTCATATTGTCGAAGCTGCTGCCTTGTTTCATCTGCGTTTTGAGAGTATCCACCCATTCATAGACGGCAACGGCAGGACTGGCAGACTGATAATGAATCTCGAATTGATTAAAGCCGGCTTTTTGCCGGTAAACGTTAAGTTTACAGAACGCGCAAGGTATTATGAGTGTTTTGACAGCTATTACGCCAACAACAGCTATGACGCTTTAACAGACCTTATAGCAAAGTACGAGATATACGAATTAGAGAATAGAATATCCATACTGGAAGCGGCTAACAACTTTTGATACTTCGGTCGCACAACATTATCATTCAAAGCTTTGTTTTTGACGACAGTTTGACGACAAAAAGGATATATTTAGACATAATTTACCGTAATAAACATCGAATATTGTAATATATGGAATACTGATTTTTGCTTTTAAACTGCGAAAAATGGCTGTACTCCGCGAATTTCTGCATATAGCAGTTTAAGAACTACGAAACTAATTGCACCTTTTACGCTAATTATGATATACTTTATAATGTCAGAATTACATTCTCTCGAAGTAGTGCGGGTAATTCTGTGGATTGAAAGAAAGAATAGTATATACAAATCACCCAAAAATAGGCAGGGATGTATGGAAGGGACGTCTTTCAGCATCCCTGCCTTTATTCTAAATGCTTTATATAATACTTGTTTGATTGTTTATATTGTACCACAACTATATATACCATAAATAGTACAATTATAATATTTATACAAAAAAACTCCCTCTTTTTAAGAGGGAGTATAATTTAAGATAAAACAGCTCAGCCGCCGAGCTTCGTCCTGCCTTCGAGAGAGAGCAGAAGCGTTCTCGGATCGGTATTTTCCACCTCGCCGCCCACGGGCATACCGTGCGCTATTCTCGAAACCGTAACGGGCATATCCTCCAGCTCCTGCGCTATGTACATAGCCGTCGCTTCGCCCTGCACGTTGGAACCTGTCGCGATTATCACCTCGCGCACTCCGCCCTCGCGCACTCGAGCCGCCAGCTTGTCTATGCCTATTTCATCCGGGCCTATCCCGTCCAGCGGAGAGATGAGCCCGCCCAAAACGTGATATACGCCGCGGTATTCTCCTGTCTTTTCAAACGCCATCACGCTCCGCGTATCCGCTACTACGCATATAACGCTCCTGTCTCTGGTTTCGTCCTCGCAAAGGGAGCATCGCTCGTCATCCGTCAAAACCCCGCATATCTCGCACCGGCGCACGCTGAGTCTCGCGGAATACATGTCCGTCGCGAACTGTCTAACATCCTCGTCGTCCAGCTCCAGCACGTGAAAAGCCATGCGCATCGCGCTCTTCGGGCCTATCCCGGGAAGCCGCGCGAACCACTTCTGCAATTTCGCCAGAGATGCAATAGTGTACACCTCAGAACAGTCCTCCGAGATTCATTCCGCCGGTGTATTTCCCCATTTCCCGGTTCGCCGCTTCATGCGCCTTGGTCAAAGCTTCGTTGACCGCCGCGAGGACGAGATCCTGAAGCATTTCCACATCGTCCGGATCTACCGCCTCGGGGGCTATTTCTATATTCGTAAGCAAGAGCTTGCCCGTTACCGTAGCTTTGACCACGCCGCCGCCTGCCGTTGCTTCAAATTCTCTCGCCTCCAGCTCCTCCTGAGATTTCTGCATCTGCTGCTGCATTTTCTGCGCCTGAGCCATGATAGACTGCATATTCATACCGCCGGGGAACCCTCCGCGTTTTGCCATCGTTCGTACCTCCAGAATTGTTTTCTAACTTATTATATATATTCGCCGCGATTTTGTAAAGCACGGAAAAAAGCCTGCTTTCTGCCATAAAGAACAAAAAGCAGACTCTCTGCTGTCTTACATACGGTTTTAATCCTCTTCGCGCTTTTTCGTTTTATAGCACGGAGCTTCAACGCCGCGTTCCTTCGCCATAAGAGCATGAATCTCATCCCAACCCCATGTTTCCATTTTATACGGCTCGGGGTCGTCATCGGGATGCTCAATATATTTAGAGCGATAATAGTAAAGCATCTCATCGACCTGGTGACCAAAATAGTGGTCTACGATAGTAACGCCATCCTCTATATTCACGCGCATATCGAAGCTCTCGTAACCGTCAGCTTTAAGCAGCGTTTCTCCCAGTTCAAAGCTTCTGCCCTTTATATCTTCTAAAAACATATAAAAAGCCTCCTCTTAAATTTAATTCTGTATACTCTATATATTATGACAATTTTGTAAGCCAAAGTCAACAGTAATTTTCCTATTTTACGTTGCCTTTTGTTCTGCATCATGCTAGAATATGCACATAGCATCTCGGAGGACAAAACATGGAAGAAAAAAAGCCCCTGCCCGGAAAGAAAAAACGGCTGTTTACCGTAATTTTGGTAGTCTGTAATGTACTCGCAATAGGCATACCTCTGATAATCGAGCTTTCCGGAGGCGATTCCGCCGCGGACATACGCTCTCTCAATATAAACATGCTGTATCTTATCCCCGCAATGGGCTGTTTTGTTGTCGCTCTCTTGGCGGAATGGGTGCGCTATATGTTCCTGATGCACGCCTCCTGCGGAAGATATCTCCCCAGGCTTTCTTTGCATACCTGCATAATAGGCAGATATTACGACGCCGTCACGCCCTCCGGCTCAGGCGGTCAGCCTTTCCAGATATATTATCTTACTAAAGATAACGCTCCTAGAGAAGCGGTCGGCACTCTTCCCATAGCCGCTTTTGTACTCAATCAGGCTGCGTTCACAATCATAGCGATAATAGTGCTCATATCCGGCGCCAGCATAGGGCGCGCGGGGGTAATGGCGTCGGCGTTTTTGGGTTCATTCATGTACATAGCAATACCTGCGGCTATAGTTCTATTCACTTTTCTCCCCGGAGTTCTAAGCAAATTTATATCAGGGCTTCTCAAGCTGCTGGGGAAACTCAAAATAATGAAGCATCCGGAAGAGACGGCGAAAAATTGGACGCACACGCTGGAAGTATACCGCACCTCTTTTATGCAGCTGAGAAAAGAACCTGCGAAGGTCCTGACCGCATTGTTTTTTTCCATAATCTATTATTGCGCCATATTGT
>UQXU01000082.1 GCA_900545085.1 uncultured Eubacteriales bacterium | reverse complement strand
AAGTCAACAAAAATAGATATTTATAATCCATAAAAAAATAACTTTGCATACTAAAATTATATATAAAAAGAGGAGGAAAATAAATTGGATTATGCAGAGTGGTTTCCTCAACGAGTGATGGAATTGAGAATGCAGAAGGGCGTTTCTGCGAGAGATATGAGCCTTTCTTTAGGTCAGAGCGAGAGCTACATAAATAAAATAGAAAACAGGCGAACCATGCCGTCTATGAATGGATTATTTTACATTTGTGATTATTTTGGAATTACACCGGCAGAGTTTTTTGATATCGACTCTATGGCGCCGTCAAAGACGTCAGAGCTGACAAATGCAATCAGAAAACTGACTCCGCGGCAGACGGAGCATATAATGCTTATAGTCAAAGATCTCACAGAAAAGTGAGGTCTTTTTTGTTTCAAACAAGTGTGAAAGATGTGCAAAACAAATATGATAAATGCATATAAAATGAACAAAGTATGAATAAAGTGGAAACGCAATGTTACAGAATGCATTTGTAACAACAGTTCATATTTTGTTTACAACAGCTGTTTTTTGCCTTTAAACCGGGAAAAATCGGCGTTCGCATCTGTGGGGTTGAGGGCTGGATAGAGCGCATGGAGGTTCACAAAATTCTCTTTTTGCGGTATAATTTATTCCAGTTAATTCATCAAGGTAGATTCCTTGGGAAATGCAACGTTTACTCAACTCAAATAAAGGAGGGTTTTGAAGACTTAATGGATAAGAGACCTGAATCTAATAAGAGAGATTACGGCTACGCCGTTGAAGAGAGAAAGATGAGAATCGCGGAGAATAATTTTGAAAATTACGATGCTCCGCGTCATGCTGTTATTAAACTGACAATACCTGAAAGAATAGCTCACACTGCGCGAAACGTAGTAGATATAGTGACGGGCTTTGGTAAAAGATTAATCGCAGGCGTCGCTGCATGCGCTATGGTTGCGGGAATGTCCGTTTCTGTTGCATTCGCAGCAGATAATGATACGACAAATGCAGCGCAGACAAATCTTGGAATTGTAAGCGAAGCTGATATTCAGAATACATTAGGAACTGATACATCTGCTTCTCCTATTGCAAAGACAGTAGATGCAAAGGGTGATCTCCCGACGAGCGCTGCGCTCAGCGCATCTTCTTCGGAAGATACGAGCAGCTCTGACAGCCAGAGCAGTGAGTATGTGATACAGCCCGGGACATCTTCGAAGATGGTTCTCACACTCCAGAAGAGACTCATGTCTCTTGGTTATATGGAAGAGGACGAACCTACAGAGTATTATGGCTCCGCTACAAAGGCGGCGGTAAAACTCTTCCAGCGTAAGCATGGTCTCGCTGAAGATGGATACGTAGGAGAGCAGACATATAAACTGCTCGTATCTGAGAATGCTCAGAAGTATTCAGTCGGAGTCGATGAATCGGGCGACGATGTTTACAGCATTCAAAAGAGACTCCAGTCTCTGGGATATATAAATACAGTTACAGGATATTACGGTACTCAGACGGAAGAAGCCGTGAAGCTGTTCCAGCAGAAGAACGGAATTACTCAGGATGGAAGCGTAGGCACGGAAACTCGTGAGAAACTCTTTTCCGCCGATGCTCAGAGTAACTATATAAGCCGCGGCGACAACAACCAGTATGTAGAGAAACTTCAGAAAATGCTCTACAATCTGGGCTACATGACCACAAAGCCTGACGGTCAGTACGGAGACGATACTGTAAACGCAGTTAAAAGATTCCAGGAGAAAAACGGCCTGATCGCAGACGGCTGTTTCGGAATGGATACCCTCGAGGCTTTGCAGTCGGATGACGCTCAGGCAAACGCGCTGATAATAGGCGACAGCGGCGAGACAGTAAAGAAGGTACAGGATCGCCTCGTAGAGCTGGGTTATATGAACAATTCGACCGGATATTACGGCGAGGCTACAGCTCAGGCGATTAAAGAGTTCCAGTCTAACAACGGACTGGACAGCGACGGAAAAACAAGCCTTGAGACTGTAAGCGCTCTGGTTGATGAGAATGCTAAAAAGGCAGATACAACATCTTCCTCCGACAGCAGCTCTGAAACTGTAAAAACAGATGACACAGCGGCAGACAATGAAAAGAAATCAGACGATACAGCTTCTGATTCTTCCGGCAGCTCTAAGGTTACAAAAGTAGGCCTCGGCGACAGCGGCTCCATAGTAAGAAAAGTTCAGAAGCAGCTTGTCAAGCTGGGCTACATGAAGAACGATACAGGCTATTTTGGCGAAGCTACAGAGAGAGCCGTAAAAGCGTTCCAGGCGAACAACGGTCTGACTCAGGACGGTGAAGTTGGGTACAAGACAGCGGCAGCTCTGCTTGACGATGACGCTAAGAAGGCGTCCAGCAGCAGTTCTTCCAGCAGCTCCAGCAGCTCATCTTCTTCCAGCAGCAGCTCATCCAGCTCCAGCAGTTCAAAAGTTACATCTGTAGGTAAGGGAGACAGCGGCGATGTTGTAAGAAAGATTCAGAAGTGCCTGGTTAAGCTGGGCTATATGAACAACGCGACCGGTTACTACGGCGACGCTACAGAAAGAGCGGTGGAGGAATTCCAGTCCCGCAACGGTTTGAGCCAAACGGGTAAGGTAAATCGTAAGACGGCGGAGGCTCTGCTTGACGATGATGCTAAGCCGGCTAAGTCTTCCAGCTCCAGCAGCTCATCTTCATCCAGCAGCAGTTCTTCCAGCAGCTCCAGCAGCTCTTCCAGCTCCGGCAGCTATAGCTCTTCTGTCGAAGGCTTTATCTCCGCAGCTAAATCCAGATTAGGATGCAAGTATGTATTGGGCGCGAAGGGTCCGAATACGTTCGACTGCTCCGGTTTCGTATATTGGGCGTTGAACAAAGCCGGCGTGAGCCAGGGCTATATGACTTCTTCCGGCTGGGGTTCGTGCACTAAGTACGAGCGTGAGTATGACTTTAACAGCCTGAAGCGCGGCGACGTAGTTGTGTTTAGCGGTCATGTAGGCATTTACCTCGGCGGCGGCAGCATGATAGATGCTTCCTCCAGCGAGGGCAAGATACGTATATGCAACAACATTCAGTCCAACAGCTATTGGAAGAGCCACTTCAAGTTTGGCGCTCGAGTTTTTTAAGAAATTGAATTTTAGCTCATAACTAGAAACGTCGGGGGATTTTTCCTCGGCGTTTTTTATGAGCCTGTTTCAAAAAGAGACAGCGTGTTTAAACTTATACGGCATTTCAGATAACATTAAATAATTTTGCATTCAGAGCTTAGCGATTAAGCATAAAAAACGAGCAGCTTTCACATACATTTCATGCTCACTCCATATCCGTAACACCGCTAACAATTACTATTGTGAAAGAACGTATGAGCTTTCATGTTTGTGATTGTATAATAAATTGTCGAAAAAGACATATATTACAGATTTAGTTTGATAAAAAGACGTCCCGGCCGTTTGACAAAAGCGCTTTGCAGGCAGTGGACGTATGCTGAGATTTATAATAATACAGGAGGAATAACTATGGCACGCATTTTGGTAGTGGATGATGAGGCGGGTATCCGCGACGTAATAAAAGAGTATGCAGAATTCGAGGGACATGAGGTTGAAGAAGCGGCAGACGGCATGGCTGCGATAGAGCTGGTCAAAGAAAAAGACTTTGACATTGTAATACTTGACATTATGATGCCGCGTCTGGACGGCTTCTCCACCTGCAAAGAAATGCGCAAGATAAAGGATATACCTGTTATCATGCTTTCTGCCAGAGGAGAAGAATATGACAAACTCTTCGGCTTTGAACTTGGCATAGACGATTATATTGTAAAGCCCTTTAGCCCGAAGGAGCTTATGGCGCGCATTAATGTAGTTCTCAGCAGAAACAGAGCTGCCAACGCCGCGTCTCAAGATAAGCTCGTGTACGAAGGTCTCGAGATAGATTTTGCGGGAAGAAGCGTTATTGTGGACGGAGAACATGCGAAGCTCACTCCGAAGGAATACGATCTGCTGTTCTTCCTTGCACGCAATAAAAACATCGCTTTCAGCCGTCAGCAGCTTTTGAGCAAGGTTTGGGGATATGACTTCTTTGGCGATGACAGAACGGTAGATACTTACGTTAAAATGCTGCGCGCAAATCTTGGACCGTACAGAAAGTGCATAGTTACTCTGCGCGGGATGGGGTACAAATTTGAAATTTAATAAGAACAAGGCAAAGCCCAGGCTGAGAATTCGTCTGGTCAACGACAGCATACGTTTCAAGCTCTGGACTAGCATGATGCTTTTTGCTGTTGGCGTTTTGCTGGTTTTATGGCTCCTTCAGGTAGTATTTATGAGTGTATACTACCAAAATATGAAAGAATCTGATGTGCGAGAGTCTGCTCAACGCATAGAACGCAGTTACTCAACCTTGACGGGCAGCTCGCTTGCGGAGTCTTTGACGAAAGTCGGGCAGGATAACAACGTATATTTTGCTATAACAGAACTTGACGGTACCCTGTTATACATATATGCGCCGTCGGGAACAACGAATCGGAGCGGAATCAACTCGCCGGATCTCAGCTTTGGCAATGTAAGAGGACAACTTCTCACTGATACTCTGCGCGGCGCTGATGGCGAGATTGAAGAATACGTAAACATGGACAAAGGCGAAGGCAAAATGTTTGTTCTCGGGAAGATAATACGAGGCAAATCAGGCAAAGAAGTTGTGCTAATAGTTACGTCATTGCTTAGTCCTATAGAAGAGACGCGCAAGGTAATCTCTCAGCAGCTGAACTTTATGGCCATTGCTATTGTGCTTTTGGCGTTTTTGACATCGGCGAGTATGTCAAGCAAAATCTCTAAGCCTATAGCAAATATAACGAAAGACGCTATGCAGCTTTCCAGCGGTGATTTAGAGATAGAATTCAAAGGCGGAAATGTCTATGAAGTGAGACAGCTCGCCAATGCGCTGAATTATGCCACTAAAGGAATGAGACAGGCGGAGAAGCTCCGAGCGGAGCTTATAGCTAACGTATCGCACGATCTTAAAACTCCGCTGACAATGATAAAAGCATACGCCGAAATGATCCGCGACCTTTCCGGAGATAACCCGGAAAAGAGGAACGCGCATTTGGAGATAATAATTAAAGAAACGGATAGACTATCTATGCTGGTGCGCGATCTTCTGGACGTATCCAGACTTCAGGCGGGCGTTATGGAGCTAAATCGCGAAAAAATGTCCATACCTGAAATGATAAATAATGTAGTTGCGCGGTTTGAAGCGGTTCAAATGGATGGTTATCAGTTTATAATAGATTGTAAGCGCGATTATCATGTTTATGCGGATATGCTCAAAATAGAGCAGGTCATGTATAATTTGCTGAGCAATGCTGTAAACTATACAGGTGAAGACAAAAAGATATTTATAAATGTACGCGAAAAAGAAGACATAATTCGCGTGTCCGTGGAAGACACGGGCGAGGGCGTAAAGCCTGAGGACATCAACTACATTTGGGACAGATACTACAAAGTGGACAAAGAGCATAAACGCTGCATAGCAGGCACGGGTATAGGTCTTTCTATAGTGAAATCTGTTCTGGATTTGCACGGATTCAACTTCGGCGTGAACAGCGAACCGGGCCACGGAGCCGAATTCTGGTTTGAAATGAGATATACATTACCTGAAAATGAGACGGCTGCGGACGTTGACATGCTGGAAGAAGCGGATGAGGAAGTCTCGGATGAATAAAATCGCATTGGTCACAGGCGGTTCGCGAGGGATAGGCGCGGCGATAGCCGACGCTTTATCTGAGGCGGGTTGGTATGTCTGTATCTCATATGAAAAAAATGAGGCCGCAGCCGCCGAGGTGGCGAGGAAGATCGGCGGGAGAGCGTACAGAGCCGATATGGCGGATAGAGCACAGCTGGAATGGCTTGTACGCTCGATTCGAGATGAAGTAGGAGAAATATCTCTGCTGGTCAACAACGCCGGTGTGAGCGAATTTGCGTTATTTACAGATATATCAGACAGCAGCTTCGAGCGAATGATGGACGTGAATTTCAAAGGCGCGTTTTTGCTGTCTCAGCTCGTGCTTCCCGCTATGGTATCGGCGCAAAGCGGCTGTATAATAAATATTTCATCTATGTGGGGGCAGATAGGAGCGTCATGCGAGGTTCATTATTCTGCGTCCAAGGCCGCGATGATAGGCATGACAAAAGCGCTGGCCAAGGAAGCCGCGCTCTCGGGTGTGCGTGTAAACTGTATTGCCCCCGGGGCGATAGATACCGATATGAACTCCGCTCTTTCTCGAGAAGATAAGGCGGCGCTGGCGGATGAAATCCCCATGGGCAGGCTGGGCAGAGCAGAGGAAGTGGCGGCGCTGGCGGTGTTTCTTGCCGACGAATCTGCCGGGTACATTACAGGGCAGGTCATAGGCGTGAACGGCGGTTTTGTAGTTTAGTATTTGACACAGCTTTTATAGACTGGTAAAATGTATAACGCTGATAACAGCGCATTAACGATGACATATTTTTATAACACATGAGGAGATAAAACATGAGCGAAGAATTTGAAGGCTGCACACATGACTGTGACACATGCGGCGCAGATTGTCATGGTACAAAAAGAGAAGAAATGTTCGAGAAGCTCCGTCCCGGCAGCTCCGTAAAAAAAGTGATCGGCGTAGTCAGCGGCAAAGGCGGCGTAGGTAAATCTCTCGTTACCTCTCTGCTTGCGGTAGCTCTAAGCAGAAAAGGACTCAAAACAGCAGTTATGGACGCGGATATGACAGGTCCGTCCATCCCGAGAATATTCGGCGTTACTCAGAAAATACGCAATTCAGAACTGGGTCTGCTTCCGTCTAAGTCCAAGAACGGCGTAGAAATTATGTCTATTAACCTGCTGCTGGAAGAGGAAACTGATCCTGTAATATGGAGAGGACCTGTTGTAGCTGAGACGCTGAAGCAATTCTGGACAGAAGTCCGCTGGGAAGATATTGACGTAATGCTGATAGATATGCCTCCGGGTACGGGCGACGTTCCGCTGACTGTGTTCCAGTCTTTTCCGCTGGACGGCATAGTAATCGTCGCTTCTCCGCAGGATTTGGTATCCATGATCGTAGCTAAAGCTGTAAATATGGCTGAGCTTATGGGTATTCCGATCGTCGGCATCGTAGAGAATATGAGCTATCTCGAATGTCCTGACTGCGGAAAGAAAATTAAAATTTTCGGTGAAAGCAAGGTGGAGGAAACCGCGAAACACTATGGTATACAGGTTATAGACAGCCTGCCCATAAACCCCAAATTTGCAGAACTTTGCGATAACGGTGCGATCGAGGACGTCGAGGGCAATCCGCTGGAGAAGGCCGCGGCTACTGTTTATACGCTTTGATGCGGTTTTTTATAAATTCAATATTTCCATTTTTGAGCTTGACACACAATATATTGTGTAGTAACATAAAACCGGACGCAAAATCTAGCGTCCGGTTTTGCGGTTTTATGCCGTAAACAGAGATTGAATATAGATATCAGGGTTTATATTAACTGTAGAAACTAAAGAAAGACAGAGGAGGACGAGGAACGAGATGATTCAGCATATAGTAAAACGCGACGGAAGAGTAGTGCCCTACGACATAAACAAAATAGCCGGAGCTATAGATAAAGCCATGAAGGCCTGCGGCAGAAGCGGCGGGGACGAATCCATGCGCATAGCCAAGATAGTAGAGGAGCGTGTGGAAGAGGACGGCGGTGAGCCTTCTGTAGAGCAGATACAGGATGTTGTAGAGAATGTGCTGATGGAGTGCGGATATGCCTTTGTAGCGAAGAAGTATATACTCTATCGTGCAGAGCGCACTCGCGCCAGAGAGCGCAATACAAAGCTCTCGCGTATATTCGATGAGCTCACTTTTGCAGACTCTCTGGACAGCAATATAAAGCGTGATAACGCAAATGTAGACGGAGATACCGCTATGGGCGTTATGCTGAAATACGGTTCCGAGAGTGCGAAAGACTATTATATAAAATCTATACTTGCTCCGGAACAGAGCAAGGCGCATATGGAAGGCGACATACACATTCACGACCTCGACTTCTACACTCTGACAACTACATGCTGTCAGATAGATCTTATAAAGCTGTTTAAGAACGGTTTCTCCACGGGTC
>UQXU01000081.1 GCA_900545085.1 uncultured Eubacteriales bacterium | reverse complement strand
CCCCGTCATTCAACAAGTGAACAAGGGGCGAAGCCTCTTAGGGCTTCAGCGGCGGTGCAATCCGCCGCTGAAGGCTTAGATGACCCCGCCGCCTATAGAGGCGGGGGACATCTGTTCACGGTTATAACTTGCCTCGCTCGCGCATTGCTTTTTGATAGTCTCGCGCAAGCCCTCCTTCGCTTGTCTCACGATATGCACAAAGCAAATCTCGCCCTGTCTTATACATAGTTTGAACTACCATATCGAAAGATATTTTTCGGGAATACGCAAGAAAATTAGTCAGACTAAGCGCATTTATCGCGCGCATAGCGGATACAGCATTTCTCTCTATACAAGGTATCTGCACCAATCCGCCAATAGGATCACATGTTAGACCGAGATAATGTTCTAATGCCACCTCTGCAGCATACTCTATCTGGTCTAAATCCATCTCGTGCATTTCCGCCAAAGCAGCGGCAGCCATAGAACATGCAGTCCCAATCTCCGCCTGACACCCGCATTCTGCGCCGCTTACGGAGGCGTTTGTTTTGACTATCGTGCCTATCAACCCGGCCACCGCCAAAGCGGCAATAATTCTATCATCTCCAAAGCCACGCTTTTCCTGAGAATACTTTAGAACCGCAGGCACTACACCTGCCGCTCCGCAAGTCGGTGCAGTAACTACAACGCCTCCTCCTGCATTTTGTTCCCCTACAGCAAAAGCATAGGCACACACTATCCTGTTTTGCCTAGTTTCCGCACTCTCATCCATATGGCGATGATTATACAAAAACCTAGCTTTTCTCTCTACGTTGAGTCCTCCCGGGAGGATTCCGCCTGCAGCGAGACCTTCCTCTATGCTGTGCTTCATAGCCCGCCATACTTTTTCCAAAAAGCCGTATATGCCAGGCCCTTCCTTTAAAAAAACGTATTCACTGAGGCGCATATTTTTGTCTAGACATAGCTGTTTGATTTCTTCAAAGCTGGTCTCATCGTAAACATCTTTTACTGTTTCTGTTTCGCGGCCTTCTATGGATATATCGCCGCCTCCTATACTCATAACCCGCATTTGATTGCTTACTGCACCTCTCGTAATAGCAAAAAGATCCATAGTGTTTGGATGCGGCAAATCCACAGTAGTTGTGTCGAAAGCTACCTCTACACTGCGAGGAGCAAACGTATCGCGAATTACTTTATCTGTACCATGTCCACGTCCGGTGCTGGCAAGAGATCCATAGAGAACAACTCTAAACATATCTGCATCCGGATTTTCTCTTGCGAATAGTTCAGAAGCTTTATGCGGTCCCATAGTATGCGAACTTGAGGGACCTATCCCCGTTTTAAATACATCTCGTATTGATTTCAACTTTTAACCTCGTAACCCTTGGGATTCATCATTATAAACCTATGTGCAGTGCGGCACATATCCTCAAGCGTGTAATGAGCTTTCCAGCCCAGTATTCGTCTGGCTTTTTCAGGATTTGAATAACAGCTGGCAACGTCCCCTGCGCGCCGCGCCTTTATTTCATATGGTATAGCTATACCATTTACTTTTTCATACGCATGAACTACATCCAGAACGGAATACCCTTTTCCGGTGCCCAGATTAAATACATCAGAACCCGTAAAACTATTAGTATAATCGAGTGCGGCGAGATGTCCTTTTGCCAAATCTACTATATGAAGATAGTCACGCACTCCGGTTCCGTCCGGCGTCGGGTAATCATTGCCAAAAACTCCGAGAGATTTAAGCTCTCCGACGGCGATCTTCATTATATATGGAAGGAGATTGTTAGGAATACCTCGCGGGTCCTCTCCGATAAGAGCGCTTTCATGAGCGCCTATCGGGTTAAAGTAGCGCAGTATAGCCGCGCTTGCGCTTGAATTTGCTATACACCAATCTTCAATTATCTGCTCGCACATAAACTTCGTCTGACCATACGGATTTGTAGGACATAGTTTTGCACTTTCATCTATCGGAACACTGTCCGGCATTCCGTATACAGTAGCGGATGAGCTGAATACCATTCTCGTTACGCCGTGTTTTTCCATCACTTTTAATAAGTTGATTGTAGCGCCGATATTGTTTTCATAATATTTCAATGGTTTTTCAACGCTTTCGCCTACAGCCTTATAGCCTGCAAGATGAATAACTGCACTTATCTGCTCTTCAGAGAAAATACACTCAAGTGCAAAATCGTCTAACGCACTCGCGTTGTAAAATGCAAAATCTTTGCCGGCTATTTTACGAACACGCTCTAAACAATTTTCTTTACTACAAGATAAATCGTCCAGCACCACAACATCATAACCAGCCCCAAGCAATTCTACACATATATGAGAACCTATATATCCTGCGCCGCCCGTTAATAGTATTTTTTGCATATGTTTTCCTCCGAAATTAAATAATCAGTTCCTGTCAAAGCACATTGCTGCACACTTATTTTCACAAACATTATAGCATTTTTATCTTGCAAAAAAAACCCGGATTAAGTATTTTCTTTTGCTATTCATGTCTGTTTAGGTTTTATTAACTTGACGCTGTTTTTGATATATGCTAAAATATTATCATGTTTTTGAGTCTCCGTAGCTCAGTCGGATAGAGCATTCGCCTCCTAAGCGAAAGGCCGCGCGTTCGAATCGCGCCGGGGACGCCAAACGTCAAAGCGAGAGTTTAAAGTAAAGCTTTAACTTTCGCTTTTCTAATTTTGTCACAATGATATATCTTAAAAAGCAGATCTAAAATAAAAACAGTAATGTGTTCTTTTGACTATACGTCAAGAAAGAGTTATTTGTTTTAAATCAAGCTCATTTTAAGAGAACTCGTATTCGCATTTAATTTTCATTATATAGCGAATATTCCCTCCAAAAACACTTGCAGTCATATACGGTTTATGGTACTTTATTAATATAGTTTGTAACCCTTTAGTCCATTTAGGAAGGCGGAACTAATATTGACATCTTTATCGAGAATAAAAATTCAGGAGCTGGAAGCAGAGAAACTTCGTCCTGTGCTCGAATACTTTTATAAAGGCAAAAGATCTGAGCACTTAGACAGTGTTATTTCTTCTCTTTTCGCAAGATTCGGAACATTGCACAGAATACTGCACGCGGCTCCGGAAGAACTCAAGGCAATTCCAAATGTAACTGACCAACTCGCTTGTTTTTTAGTAGAACTTGGCGTAGTTGTCAATTTAATCGACCAGAAAAACAACAATGAAACTGTTATAAAGGACATACCATCGGCAGTGAGATTTACACGAAAATACTTCAACGCATCTCCTGACAGAGAATGCTTAGTCGCTGTAGCACTTCGTTCTAATAAAAGCATAATAGCATCAGAGATGTTATTTCAAGGAACTATAGATACAGTTACAACGTATCCTCGTGAAATAATTCGCTTCGCTCAGAAAAACAAGGCAAAATCTGTCTTGCTCGCGCATAATCATCCCGGCGGCAGTTGCTATCCATCCAGAGAAGACAATCTGTCCACGACCCAAATGGACGATATACTTTATAAAATAGACGTCGTTTTGGAAGATCATATCATAATAGGCGAAGATGGCGTATACAGTATTTTAGATGGTCGCAAAACCGATCTCGATCAATTGGAGATAAGATAACTATGGGAATCCACGATAATCACAGAGCACGAATGAGAGAAAAGGTGTTTTCCGGAGCATCTCGCAGCTTTGCTCCTCATGAACACTTAGAAATTTTGCTTTACTCTAGTCTTCCCCGTACAAACACTAACGAAGCCGCTCACGCTCTCTTGCAATGCGGCGGTGATTTAAACGGAGTATTTAAACTGTCTTTTGACCAGCTATGCAATGTTAAAGGCATCGGTTCCAGCACGGCCGGATATCTAACAAAGTTAACTGACCTAATCGAATACGCGCTGCATCCACATGCAGATACATGCGACATCTTGCTTGTGAAAGAGGA
The DNA here is from genome assembly GCA_900545085.1 of uncultured Eubacteriales bacterium. Classification (GTDB taxonomy): domain Bacteria; phylum Bacillota; class Clostridia; order Christensenellales; family Christensenellaceae; genus Scybalosoma; species Scybalosoma faecavium. The sequence continues at coordinate 4,265 of UQXU01000081.1, read as the reverse complement.
TGTAATAGATTTTGCTACAACTTATTTCGATTTCGACGATGAAAACAATGCTTTTGCCATATTTGTAAATTCAATGCTCAACGTTATAAATATTTGGGAAGCAAAAATGAGCATATATGTACATCAAAGGTTTTTAAGCAATTTAGTAGCGCATGCTTTGAGCTGTGGCGCTCACGGCCTGATGCTGCTTCGCAAATCCGACAGTAAGGAACACCTATACGCGCGCCATTCTCGCGCAGGCTTCGAGCGCGATCTTTATGAAATACTAAACGAATCTAATATAAAGCTCCATATGTACGAAGAAATTAGAGAAGATGGCAGTATAACAGGCAGAAACGGCATAATTCCTCATAAACCAATAATTGTAGCGGCTCAGCATATTCTTTCAGATGGGAAAGAAAAAGATTAAGCTGTAATTAATATTCTAACGTATAGACAGCTCTCAATAAAAATGTTAGAATAAATTTGCAGCTAAAAATAATCAGCTGACTGAATTTTGTCAGGAGGCTTAATATGAAGCAGGCTACAAGATCAAAATACCTAGACCTTTTTGTCTACATCTTACCTATGCTTTTTAGCCTTTTACCCATTACTTGTTTTTTCGGATGGATTATTCCGCTTATATTGTTTTTAAGTTTTGGAGAATACGGACGAATATCTGAACATGTAAGACAATCACTTGTGATTTTTCTTATACTATCTGTACTTAATGTAGTTTTTCTTGTTTTACTTCCCGGCGGGATGACAAACGGCGAGTTCTATGCAAATTACTGTTTTTCCCTCCTGTCTGTTTCAAATTCTACATTAATGACTTTTGGTCTAATCTCATTGGCAGCAACAATCTTCGCAGAGTCTTGCGCTGGCATAGGTATTTTTTGTGTTGTAAAAAACAAAGAAATTATCCTTCCGTTAATTACAAAGCTGGCGCTTAAAATTCGTAGATAAAGTCTGCTTTTTATTTCACATAACTCTTGAAATTTACTTACAATCAGAGTATAATAACTTTGATGCAACTCGGGGCATTGGCACAGCTGGTAGCGCGTCGCGTTCGCAATGCGAAGGTCACCGGTTCGAACCCGGTATGCTCCACCAAGAGTACCGTTGTACAAACTCGGTTAATCGTCCAAGAGGATTATTTTAATCCTATTGTATTCTGCAACGGCAAGTAAAACAGGAAGGCATAAGCCTTCCCGTTTTTTTCTTTGCGCTCCAGCTCGTAATATCCGCTTACTGCACAACTATAAAAAAACTACTCTATATTATATATATTACAACATAGCTAAATTTACTGCAAAGTCGCGTTCTTTTTCTTCCTATCTCATATTGTCCGTTAAAGCGTACATTTCTTTCAGTTTGCGATACCGCTTTCGCTCGTTTTTAGGCATATCGCTCGTGACTTCTGCCGTGCGATACCCACCACCTTGGTGCGTACCAAACTCGCTCGCAAGACTGCCAAACGCTATGCCCGCGGTCTCGTCGTCGTCCATAGCGTCAACGCTAAACTTCCTGCCTCTGTCATAGTTAAACTTGACCGTCTCATTAGTCAAGGTCACAGAGCCGTTTACATAACCGCCGTTGCGGCTATAATCCGCAAGGCCGTCCATGGTGAGCTTAGGGATTATTATCTCGTTCGCATTCGCCCCCTGCTGCATCAAAGCAGAGTTGCCGTCCAGCACGGACGTCAACGCCGCCTGCTTGTATACTTCGTCAAGCAGCGCAATATACTTTTTAAACAATGTAATACTATTTGCCATTTTTTTATGCCCTTTCTGTTTCTTTTATTCTTTTGCTCCAAGACCCATAATTGCCCGGATTGCTGCATCATCGCCCGCCGGAGGCATGCTGCTTCCTGTGGGGCTGATAATTTTAGGAGCAGGAGCATCACTCTCGAACAGATAATCGTTATCAGCCTTTAGCTGCTTTATCTGCTCTTCCAGTCCGATTATTGTACCGTTCTCGAGCTTTAGCGCGTCAATATCTAAAAGCGCCGCTACGGCCTTTTCGTTTTTTGCTTTTGCGCTTGATAGCGCTCCGGTGAGAGCATGTTCAAACTGCAGCTTTTCAATATCGGCCTTTGCCTTTTTTTCCGACGCCTCAAACTTGGCTTTGTACTCGTCAGCGGCAGCCTTAATGCCTTCTACATCAAGGCTCCTGAAGCCCTCTATCTGCGTATTCGCGTCGCCGAGCTGCTGCGTCAGGTTCGCTTTTTCCGTTTCCAGCTGCGATACCTGCGCTTTATACCCCTCAATGTCCTTGCCGTTTTCTGCCATGATTTTGTCAATCACGTCTTTTTCAAGCCCTAGTTCCTTTAGAAAATCTGTTTTCATTCTGTCCCTCCTCCGGCAATAGGCTTTTTAGGTGGTCGCCGTCACCCGCTGCCCCGCCTTTTTAGGATTGCGGTTATCCAATTTTTTGTATCAAAAAAGACACTCTTATGAGTGCCTTAGTTGAATAAGTTAATTATTTAAGTTTTTCAATTACGTCTATAGCGCCGGTCAATCCATGCGCGATTTTACGCATAACGCTGTTTTCGTAGAGATATTCAAGCCCTTTCAGCGTAATGCGTGCATTTTCTATAGATATTACTCTGTAGATCTCCTCATCAGCATATTTTTTTATAATTAGTCCCTCAATACAATCATTCTTAGCAAGCATTGCCATCAGCGCATTATATCGAGCTTCTGATATGTTTAAGGCCGTGGGCGTTATCATACTCATATCCGGCTTTTCATAGTCGAGCATCCGCTCTAAATGCTGCAAGATTTTGTATATTACGCTAAAATTGTTCATGCGAACCTCGTTTATTATATTAATCTACCTACTTTTCGGATTTGCTTGGACTAGCTTCCCTGTAATTGGGTTAATCGTTACAATTGTCGTGCCATGACTAGCCGTTTTTATTATGCTCACAATTCAAACATATTTCAGCGTAATTTATATTTCTTTCGGGGCAGTCCACTTAGGAGCAAGTCCTTCACACACTGTTACAATATCAAAACATTCACCATTATTATCTATGTTCCTTTTCAACAACGGGCAATAAACCCATTCAATACTCATGTTTATCCAACTCCCTTATGATTTTACGGACACTATCACTATATTGTTCACACCTGAAAGCAGTTCTTATGCGGTGCTGTTCTATGTCAACATAGCTTGCACCTTTCTCTGAATAATATCTCTCAAACTTCCCGGCCCAAACAGTTACTGAGGCTTTTGCAGTTTTAATAAAACCTTTTGCCTCTTCGAGTGTTATATCACGCCCTCTTTCCTTATTTATATGCGCACTGTCAAAAGATAGCGCACTTATATCAATATTTCTTGCCGGTATATGGAGGTCACCACGAATTCCAGTTTTTTCTTTAATCTCTGCTAATATTTTAGCGTGTTCCTGCTGTTTTGTAAACCTTTTCTCAGTCCAAACAGCTTTTTGACTAATACTGCGTCCATAGTTCAGAACGCCTGTCCGCTCTGTCTTGGCTCTGAGACCCGCCGCTGAGCTAAAGTTAATGTACTCTTCTTTCTGCCTGCGCAGCAGTACGCTCTTAGCCGTTAAGTCATCTTTGAGCCCCGCCCCATCCGCCGCTATTATCTCTCGCTTAGTCTTTCGAATGGCGGTTTCTATTTGCCGCTGCCGCTGCGTTGCTTCGTAGTAGGTGTATGTTTTGCCGTTATATTCTATCGGCGGCGGGTCTATATTTCGCAATTCCTCTTGCGTATACGTCGGTACAGATACGCCGGGTATAAACGGCGCCCAATCATGCCGGCAGTTCCAGCCTTTGAACCCGTCTCCCGCACCATAACCTATATCGTCTAACGTCAAAAAACGCCTGTCGCGCCCGGACCGGTCTACTATCTGACCTTGCCATTCTGCGTGGCTCGGCCGCGCTCCGAAAGATTCTCGTACCGCATAACGGCGTTCCCCACCGATATATCATATTTTATTTTGTCCTGCGTCAGCTCCTCTATCGACGCTATAAAAGCCTGCGTAAGTGCCGATACAGCGGCGCATACAATGTCTTTGCCCGGCTCTGCGTATCCTGCATGACCTTTGATTGTTATAAGGCTATCCTTTTTCGTTATGTCAATCAAAATGATGTGTCTCGCCCTGATTTTTCTATCTTCTTTGCATAAAAAAGCGCCCCTTTACAGAGCGCCTTTAGTTCTATATTCTTCTGGTAGTTCAATTTCTTTTGCAGTTTTTAAGATGCAAAAATTCTCCTCATTCGGCAATTCAAAAAAAGAAATTTCCCCACTCTCTTTAT
>UQXU01000080.1 GCA_900545085.1 uncultured Eubacteriales bacterium | reverse complement strand
GCGCTGATGTCTACCATTCGCGCCGCGCCTTTTTCGTCGATGTGAGTTAATCCCATATCACAAGTTCCTTCTGTTTTATGTGCCATAAGCTATTGTAACACATAGCCTTTTGTTTATACAACTATTAAGATATAAAGATCTTGATTTAGCGGTTTAAATAATGTATCATTCTACATATCGGAGGTAGTATATGCAAAAAACAGAAAAAAAGCTGAGCATGGTAAGCGGCAGCCCTGCGAAGAGCTTGATCGCTTTTACAATACCGCTTATTTTGGGGAATCTGTTTCAGCAGTTTTATAATCTGATAGATTCGGTAGTTGTAGGGAATTACGTCGGAGAAGGCGCGCTCGCGGCGGTGGGCGGAACGTGCTTTTCGATAACGGCCGTGTTTATCGCTGTGGCGACAGGCGCCGGAGTGGGATGCTCGGTTATAATTTCTCAGCTCCTGGGTGCGGAAAGAATAGCCGATATGAAAACTGCTGTATTGACCGCGCTGAAGTCTGTTTTTTTGCTCAGTCTGATTCTGGCTGTTGTAGGGGCGGTTTTTTCACCTCAAATTCTGACGCTTCTGAGAACTCCGTCGGACATTTATTCTGATTGTCTGTCGTATTTGAGAATATACTTTTTTGGGCTGCCCTTTTTGTTTATGTACAACGTGTTTGCGTCGGTATTTAATGCGCTCGGAGATTCGCGCACGCCGCTGATGCTGCTGATCTTTTCATCCGTGTTGAACGTAGCGTTGGATTTGTTGTTTGTTATAAAATTTAACATGGCTGTTCCCGGCGTAGCGTGGGCGACGCTGATTGCGCAGGCTATATCGGCGGTGTGCAGTTTTACAATACTTATCCGCAGACTTAACAGAAGATATGAAACGGATGAGGAATATATAAAATTTTCCGTTCCGCTGCTTAAAGATATGGTACGGGTTGCAGTGCCGTCTATTGTACAGCAGTCAATAATATCTGTCGGAATAATGCTGGTGCAGGGCGTGGTTAACAGCTTTGGCTCCTCTGCCGTGGCGGGCGTAGCAGCGGCGAACAAGATAGATCAGATAGTAATAATGCCTATGATAGCTGCGGGGAACGCCGTCTCAACTTTTACGGCACAAAACATCGGCGCAGGCAAGGCGGACAGAGTTCGCGCGGGGTATAAGACGGCGGTAGTTATGATAACGGTCATGGCGGCTGTGGTGCTTGTTGTAATGCAGTTATTCGGAGAGGCTTTTATATCTGTTTTTCTGGATGAAAGCAGTTCCTCCGAGGCGCTGAGAATAGGTCTGGAGAATTTAAAATTTTTGTCGTATTTTTACGTTATGCTCGGTCTAAAGCAAACGACGGACGGAGTTTTGCGCGGCTCGGGGGACGTGGGCTTCTTCATGTTGGGAAATTTCTGCAATCTCACGGAGAGAGTGCTGTTTGCGCATATTATGTGCGGAACGATGGGCGTGGGAGCGGTATGGATAGCCGTGCCTATAGGATGGACAATAAACTTCCTGATAGCTATCCTAAGGTATAGCACCGGCAAATGGTCTAAGCTGAACATTATAACCGTGAACAGATGATCCCCGCCGCTACATGCGGTGGGTTTCATCTAAGTCTTCAGCGTCGCTACAATACGCCGCTGAAGCCCTGAGAGGCTTTGCCTCTCGTTCACTTGTTGAATGACGGGGCAGCGCCCCTTATTTAAAATCATGATATTTAGGCGCATATTTTGTTATAATGCGCATGAAGTAGACAATAAGAAGTTTAGAGGTATAAAATGTAGCTGTCTTAGGAAGCGGCTGCATTTTTTATTGCCCGGGAGATTGTGCGCAGAGCAGGGCAGAAAGGAAGATATTTATGAAAAATAGAATAATAGCTTTAATAATGCTGTTGGCGGTGGTGCTTGCGCTGTCATCGTGTGTAAATCCCATACCTGAGCATTCGTCTATGATTAATTCGAGCACGCCGATAGAGAAAAGCGTGGAAAATTTTGAACATATAAGAGCGTCAATTTAAAAGAGCCTCGATTCTTATATAGTGAGAGCATTCAATTTATCGGCTAATATTCTACAATATTAAAATTAAAGCATTGCTGCAAAAAAGCTGAACTTCATAATGCTTTTGCGTTATTTGTCGTGCAGAAGAATAGCGAAAAGCGCGGAGTTTACTGCTACTACTACAAGGCATGCTATTGTTAATATCATAATGTTTTCCTTTCTTTTGTCTCTTGACAAACGCAGTGTTGTTTGTTATTATTGACTTGCGGAGTATTCGCACTACTCCGCAAGCTCGGGATGTTACCCGATGAGCGCGGCGATTAGTTTTACAACTATCGCACTTGCCGCAGCGGCGGCAGCTTCGACGAGAATAACCATAGCGGTTTTTCTGAGCTGCTCGCGCTGTTTCTCGATGCGCTGTACACGTTTGTCCAGCGCGTCGAATTCTTGACGGCTAACGCCGTCTTTTTTTGTTTTGCGTATTTTTCTTTTGTCTTGTATTACAGCAGCCTGGAAGATATCGAGAAATCTCTCGTTTTTGATATAAGGTGAAAAACAGAAAATTCAATGACGGATATAAAACAACCGCTGTTCAAAAAGAAGGACCGGCGAAATACTAAAAAACCCTCGCGAAAACGAGGGCTCAGATTGCGGAGCTTGCTCCGACGTGGTGCCGGTGGCCGGACTCGAACCGGCACGGATAAACCGCCGCATTTTGAGTGCGGTGCGTCTGCCAATTCCGCCACACCGGCGTAGCATATTAAATTTTATCACATATTTGCGATGAAGTCAATTACTTTTGTAAAGGAAAAATAATTAGGAAAAAATAATTAAAGAGATACGTTAGCCAACTAAAACTGAAACTGTACAACGTGCGTTATTTGTGGTATCCTGTAAAACAAAGGCGGCTGCCCGAAGATTTAAAAGTGAGGCGATATGAAATGGAAAACAAAAATATATGGCATAAATACAGTATAGAGGACGAGAAAGCCCTTTCGGAGCTTAGCGAAGGCTACAAGCACTTCCTGAATAACGGAAAAACTGAGCGGGAGTGCATAGCGCAGACTGTCGAAATGGCTCGGCAGAAAGGTTACAGAAATTTAGAAGATGTAATTGCATCCGGTGCAGAGCTGAAAGCAGGAGATAAAGTATATGCCGTCAATATGAAAAAATCCATAGCTCTCTTTAATTTAGGAAGCGAGCCTATGCAGAACGGAATGAATATCCTCGGCGCGCACGTGGACTCTCCCAGATTGGACATAAAACAGAACCCTCTTTATGAGGATACTGATTTTGCATATTTGGATACGCATTATTACGGCGGGATAAAGAAATACCAGTGGGTGGCGAGTCCGCTCTCTCTCCATGGCGTAATAGCGAAAAAGGATGGCACTGTAGTTGACGTATCTATCGGTGAGGACGATTCAGACCCGGTATTCTGTGTCACAGACCTGCTTATACACTTAGCGGGAAATCAAATGAACAAGAAGGCCAGCGTCGTCATAGAAGGGGAAGACCTGAATGTTATGATAGGCAGCAAGCCTAAAAAGCAGGAAGGCGACAGCAAAGAAAAAGAGCTCGTGAAGTCTCAGATTTTAGATATTTTAAAAGAAAAATACGGAGTGGAAGAAGCTGATTTTCTTTCAGCCGAATTAGAGGCGGTTCCGGCGGGCAAGGCGCGGGACTGCGGCTTGGATCGCAGCATGATAATAAGCTATGGGCAGGACGACCGCATCTGCGCATACACTTCTCTTGTGGCTATGCTGGAGACGGACAGTGTGGAAAGAACGGCGTGCTGCCTGCTGGTAGACAAAGAAGAGATAGGAAGCGTGGGAGCTACGGGAATGTCGTCCAGATTTTTTGAAAACACTGTCGCAGAAGTCATGGACAGGATGGGGGAGTATTCGGAGTTAAAGCTCAGACGCTGCCTGGCTAAGTCCAGAATGCTTTCGTCAGACGTCAGCGCCGGGTTCGACCCGACCTATGCGGGAGTGTTTGAAAAGAAGAATGCCGCGTATCTTGGCAGAGGCATGGCGTTTAACAAATTCACGGGAGCGCGGGGAAAGAGCAGCTCTAACGACGCAAATGCGGAATATATAGCGAGACTGCGCAGAATATTCGACGAAGCAGGAGTTTCCTTTCAAACTGCCGAGTTGGGTAAGGTAGATGTAGGAGGAGGCGGAACCATCGCTTATATATTGGCAAAATATGGCATGGAAGTCATAGACAGCGGTATCGCAGTGCTCAATATGCACGCTATGTACGAAATATCCAGCAAGGCGGACGTATACGAGGCGGTGCGCGGATATAAGGCGTTCTTGCTGGACGGAGAGCCTTCGAGACATAATTGACGGCAGCTTTTAATAAAATGGGTTTAAGTCTAAATATGAAAAAATGCCGACTTTGTCCGCGTGAATGCGGAGTTGACAGAGCGGCAGGAGAGCGCGGGCGCTGCGGAATGACGGATAAACTCGTTGTTGCGCGCGCCGCGCTGCATATGTGGGAAGAGCCGTGCCTCTCGGGCGAAGAAGGCTCGGGCACGGTTTTTTTCTCGGGCTGCGCCTTGGGATGTGTTTATTGCCAGAATAGAGAGATAGCTCGGGCGCATACGGGCAAGGAAATTACTGCGCAGAGGCTGACGGATATTTTTCTGGAGCTGCAAAATAAGCGAGCGAACAATATAAATCTGGTCACGGCAGGGCACTATCTTCCACAGGTAATCACGGCTCTCAGAGCGGCGAAAGAGAGAGGACTGCGAATCCCGATAGTGTATAATTCCAGCGGGTATGAAAAAGCCGAGGCGATACGAGAGCTGGACGGACTTGTAGAGATATATCTTTCGGATATGAAATACGTTTCATCTGAGCTTTCCGCGCGATACTCCTTTGCTGCGGATTATTTTGAGACAGCAAAAAAAGCGATAGCCGAAATGGTGAACCAATGCGGAGAAGCGCGCTTTGACGAGCGCGGAATAATGCAGAGAGGGGTCATAGTAAGACACTTGCAGCTGCCGGGATGTATTGAAGACTCTAAAAGAGTGATACGGTATCTTTACGAAACTTACGGCGACGGTATTTTTATAAGCATAATGAATCAATACACTCCGCTGCCTCATGTATCGGATTATCCTGAAATAAACAGAAAACTCAGAGAAAAAGAATACGAAGACTTGGTGGATTATGCCATTGAGCTGGGGGTGCTGAACGGCTTTTTGCAGGAAGGTGAAGCTGCATCGGAAAGCTTCATACCGCCTTTTGATTTAGAAGGGGTTTAGTCTTCTTCGGGTTCAATGTGTTGTATTTCCCAATGTATCAGGAATGTAATAGCGCTGCGCAGCACGATTATCGCCCCTAATATGGCAAGCTCGCTCCAATCGTGGACTATAACCGTGCGCAGAACTTCGCCTCCCAGTTTAAACTCCAGCGCAAGAGCTATTCCTTTGGCGAGAGTGAGACGTATCTGACTGCGTGATATAATCAGCCTAAAAGCGCACTTGACGCCTGTCGCCAGCAGAATCGCCACTCCGGCAACCTCAAAAAACAATATACCCCAGTGTATGACGGAGTAGAATACAGATTCTATGCTTTCCAACATGATTTGCCTCCTTATGATATGCTTAGCATTGCCTATTTTCATGTTGTTAAACATCTAAATGGCATTCAGGCTTTTGGAGAGGCGTTTTGCTCTGATTATCATTTTTAAATTAATAAATGTGTCGTATTGTTTTTTAATTTGTTAAAACCGTGTGAACACTTTTGTTCAGACGTTGACTGAGCATGGCTTTGCGAATAAAATTACTCTGGCGCTGAAAAAAGGCGTTAAAATTTGTTGTAAAGGATAGTTAAGTGAATATGAAGATTTCTACTATGTTCAAAGGCTTTTTTGTCGGGGCTACGATGCTCGTTCCCGGAGTGAGCGGAGGTTCAATGGCGATGATATTAGGCGAATATGAACGCCTTATATCTTCGGTGAGCTCATTTAGAAAGGACGTTAAAGGCAATGCTTTTTATCTGATGCAGTTTGTCTTTCCGGCGCTTTTGGGCATGGTGCTTCTGTCTAATCCATTGCTGAGTTTGATAGAGATATTTACGCTGCCCATGATGTATTTGTTTATGGGAGCCGTGCTGGGAGGCGTGCCTCTTGTTTTGCGGGAAGCTAAGATTAAAAAGTTTAAACCGATTATGATACTCTATGTGTTGATAGGAGCTGCGATAGTTCTGCTGATAAATCTGATACCTGAAAATGCAATGACGCAAACGCAGGGTATAGCAGGCGTCTGTATACAATTTGCCGCAGGAATAGTAGTTTCCATAGCTTTGGTTTTGCCGGGGATTAGCGTATCGTACATGCTCCTGGTCATGGGGATTTATGAGAAAGTTATGACCGCTATGTCAAATTTGGATATTTTGACGCTTCTGCCGTTGTTTGTTGGCCTCGTTGCTGGGATAATACTGACGACGCGTGCGCTCGAAATATGGATGAAACGCCGCCCCACGTCGGCATATTTGACTATATTTGGTTTTGTATTAGGATCAGTGGCATATGTTTTTCCGGGGGTGCCGTCCGGATGGGAGATACCGGTTTGCGCTGTTTTTCTGGCGGCGGGATTTGCGGCGATATATGCTCTTTCCGCAAGAGAAGCGCGGCTCTCTAATGCTTCTGACGTATGATAAATTGAAAAAAGTTTGAGAACGTCTGCGGACGTTCTTATTGCGCGGGAAATGACGAAGTGCGTAACAATTGTATTACATTGAAGACATTGCATATCAAATATATAATATAAATAAAGTTTAGATAAGAATTAAGGAAGTGTGATATGCAGACATCAAGGAAATATACGGCTATAGTGGCGTCGTCATCCGGCGATACTATAGCGCAGATCAAAGAAGCAATTGGTCGAATGGGGATGTTCGAGAGCTGCAAGGGCGCGTTTTCCATACAGGAAGTAATGGATATGTCTAAAAAAAGACCGCCCGATGTGCTTTTAACTTCTCTAATATTCAAGGGTTATGACGGTATTGCGCTGATAGAAGAATACAAAAAGCAGTATCCCAAAGCGGGGACGAAGCTGATAGTTTACGATAAAATAGCGGCTGACGATATAGCGAATTTTGCCATAAGCAAAGGCGCGGATTACGTGATAACGCGCCCTGCGACGGATAGAAGCTTCAGCGATGCGATAGCTAATCTGTTGACGGAGGAAAGCATTCCGGCTTCGCGTATATCAATAATTACTTCGGTAATGTGCCGTTTGGGAGTATCCTTGCGTGTAAAAGGATTTTATATGCTCCGCACGGCAATAAGACTGACGCTGGAGGACGAGAGTTATATCTACAATATAACGGGAAGGTTATATCCCGCAGTGGCGAAGGAACTGAACTCGACTCCGTGCAGAGTAGAGCGAAATATGAGGCATGCTATAGAAGTGGCGTGGACGCGCGGAGATTTGCCTTATACGGACGAGGTGTTCGGGTACAGCGTAGACGCGGAAAGGGGAAAACCAACCAACGCTGCGTTTATAGCAACAGTCGCGGATTACGTGAGAATGTGCGAATGCCGCATTAATTGAAAAAGTGATATGCTTCATCCTTGCCGAATACTATTTATGGGAGGGCGGGATGAAGCGTTTATCATTGCAGCTGCCCGTCAGTATAAATTCTGTTCTGGCGGCGTCATTTTTTGTAATGTCGTTTATATTGGCAGGTTTTTTCTCATGCGGCGACTTTTGCGATGAGTCGCAGGAGTTTTTGGCGTTTTGTTTTCTGGGCGCAGGAGGAGAGCTGGGGGTTTTCGGCATATTTTTTAGAATAATATGGTGGAGGCTTGCGCTGTGCCTTATGTCGTCAGTATGCGGATGTTGGCCCGTGGCTTTGCCTGTTCAGGTTATGTGTATAGTCATGCTTGGCGGCTGCTATGGGCTGGGGTGGTCGTGCGTATTAGGGTCTTTGGGTTACAAGCTTATATGGACTCTGCCTCTTTTTGCAGTGGCGGGTGGTGTGTTTTTTCTCTCGGTCAGCGTGTTTATGTCGGTTTGTGCGGTATTTGCGGTGTCATCAATTTGTTCGTGCGCCAGAGGAAGGCGTATATGGCGTACAGAATCGGAGCTTTCTGATTATTTAGGCAAATGCGCTCAGATATGCGCCCCTATGATAGCGGGTGGAATGCTGGAATCAATAATAGTAATATTGCTGTAATTTTAAGTATAAGCCGCGCTTTGAGTTCGTATAATATTAAAGACAGATTGTTTTTTGGAAACATATGTAAATACCGGAGGTCAGCATGTCGATATACAAAAAAATCACAGCAATTTTGCTGG
>UQXU01000079.1 GCA_900545085.1 uncultured Eubacteriales bacterium | reverse complement strand
GCGCGCTTTCTACGATACGTGGGACGAAAAGGCGTATGAAATGTACATGAACAGATTTGCGTTGGACGAGCGCAAAACGCCGGCTCAGCTTTCGGCCGGAATGCGGGTTAAGTATGCGGTTGCGCTGGCTTTGTCTCATAGAGCTGAGCTGTTGGTTCTCGACGAACCGACGAGCGGTCTGGATCCGGTATCGAGAGACGAGCTGCTGGAGCTTTTTATGCAGCTGCGGGATGAGGGAGCGACGATACTCTTTTCTACGCATATAATTTCAGATTTGGAAAAATGCGCGGATGATATAATATACATAAAAAACGGAGAGATACGTCACGCATCTTCTATAGAGGATTTTGAGGAAAGCTACAGGCTTGTGCATGTCGACAGGGAGATAAAAAATCAGGAGCTTGAAGAGGCGCTGCTGGGGTTGGTGCGCGGAAGGAAAGGTTATACCGGTCTGATAAAGTCGTCTGAGGCAAAGCGATTGGGAGTGGAGACAGGCCGCGCAACTCTGGAGGAAATAATGATTCATCTCGAAAGGGGGAATGCACAATGCTGAATCTTCTTCGCAAGGAAGTAATGTTGACGATGCATCCCTCGTCGGTGGTATTCGCAGCTATGGGAGCTATGCTGCTTATTCCGAATTATCCTTATCTCGTTGTGTTTTTTTACACTGCTCTCGCGCTGTATACTACAAATGTGAATGCGAGAGAAAACAACGACGTGGTTTATTCGCTGTCTCTGCCTATTACAAAGCGCGATCTGGTGAAGGGAAGAATGCTTCTCACTGTTGTCCTGGAAATGGCAATGTTTTTGATATGCGTGCCTTTTGTAATAATCAAACAAGGAATGAACATACCTAACGAGGCGGGAATAGATGCGAATATAGCCCTGCTCGGTTTCGGCATTCTAATGCTGGGGATATTTAATCTGGTGTATTATTGCTCGTATTTTAAAAATACCAAGCGCGCAGGGATTACTTTTATTTGGGGCTGCATCGCGATATTCTTATATATAATAGTAGTAGAAGGCTGTATGTATATACCGCAGATAGGAGATGTTATGGATACTCCCGACAGCGAGTATGTAATGGAAAAGCTGATTCTTCTGGCCGCATGTTTGGCAGGATACGCTGTTATGACTTGGATTGCATACAAAAAGGGCGCAAAGAGCTTTGAAAAAGCAGATGTTTGATTAATATAAATAAGCGAAACTAAGAAACCGCTCTCTTTTCGGAGAGCGGTTTTAAAATTCTGCTATAAATATTTTTCTGTGCGAAGCAGCCAGTTTTCGGTCAGCGCTTCAAAGACTTCGGGCTGCTCTATTTGCGCTAAATGGCTGGAGACGTCAAGGAGAGAGAATGAGGCTCTGGGATAAGATTCTATGAGATTCCAGAGATCATCGTAGCCGACTATGCCGTCCTGCCTGCCGCAGATGAAGAGGACAGGCTTGCTGAAAGGCTGGTGTTTAATGTGCCCGTCTGCGTCAAAACTGAAGGAATAATTTGACGTCAAGGCGGAAATAAATTCAGCGTTTGCCTTTTCAAGTCCGGGAAGCAGCTCTGAGGAGAATCTTTCGTAAGTGTACTCATCAGCTCGGGATACAAAGCCTATAAAAGAGTTTTTACTTACATCGTCAAGTCTGCAAAGATAATCGCTTTCCTCGAATTTAGTGAGCAGCTTTGGAATATTGCGTTTATTCTGCTCCGGAATGCCGACGGGGCATATCATCATCAGTCCGTCAGTTTGCTTTTGGAATTTGGCGAGAACGCCTCTGGCGAGATAGCATCCGTAGGATTGAGCTATCAGGAGGAAATGCTCGTCGTTTACAGTTGATTTTATAAAGCTGACGAGGACGCTGAGTATGGCGTCTGCCGAGGCCAGCTCCAAAGATGCGTCTGAGTCTCCCATGCCGGGAAGGTCTATGTAGATGCGTTTATAACCGCCGCGGCGAGAGAAAACAGGTTCTAGACATGCTTTCATGAGAGTGAGGTCTGCTCTGAGACCGTGGATTATTACGACAGGTTTGCCGTTTCCTATAATTTCATAATTGATTTTGTGACTGTTGTAGTTAAAAGTCATTTTTTATAACATATAATACTGTTTATTTAAGAAAATGAGCGTGTAATTTCTGTAACTCTGCCGTAAATATAAAGAGCTTCGCGCTGAGGCCCGACGAAAATACGAGGCGGAAAGTCAGGGTTGAAGGAGACAAGGGATATGCTTCCTGTAGAGTCATCTTTAACTACTTTTTTTATTACGGCTTCTTCATTGTTTATTATTATTACGGCGAGCTGTCCGCTGTCAACATCGTTTTGAAGATGAACGAGGGCGAGATCGCCCGGCTCTATGCGCGGAGACATGGACGTGCCTTCTACGCGAAGAAAGCGATATTGCGATGGATCAGAGATGCCATGCGCATATTCCGTTCCCTGAAGCTCCTCTGTTGGAACGCCGCCGGGACCGGCTTTGACATTCGCGACGATGTTTACCATACATAGAGAAGCAGCTGCATCCACAGGCTTTAGCTCAGGTTCGAGCCGATCTGTCAAGCTGTCTGAATTGCGTATGTCGGTGTTTCCCATGAGATAATCCAGCGATACGCCGAAATAGTCGGCTATGCGCTGCGTCTGCTCTATCCCGGGCTGGCGCATACCTGACTCCCACATGCTTATTGCGCTCGGAGCTTTTCCGAATATTTTACCCAATTCAGCCTGAGACAGATTAGCTTCCTGCCGAAGCTGTTTCAGACGTTTTGCAAGCATGATACAAACCGCGCGCTGATAGATCTAGCGCGTCCTTTCTTAGAGTTATTAAATCACCGGGTATTTTCCCAATTTAAAGAGGAGTAGGATAAAGTCGTTTCTGTCAAAAATTGCGATTTAAAACGACAATAAAAATACTTTCAAACAATTTATCTATACAAAATTATATCACAATAGGTGTTTTATAGTCAAGCAGTATTAGCATGAAAGAGGGGGAGAAGGGTGCGTCCGGATAAATAATTACACAAAAAGTGAAAACAGGGGTTGACAACATACACATATAGTGATATAATGCTAATCACAGAGAGTGATTGAGTTTAAACACAGGCATATATTAGCAATATGTCAAGTGCTAAAAGCAAATTCATCACAAAAAGTGAAATAAGGAGGAAACAGAGTTGAATGTCGAGGCGGAAAAGGCGGCGCGGCTGGACGAGTTTAAAAAATGCTATCGAGAGACAGGCGATGAATATCGGGCGGCGCTCAAAGCGGGTTATTCAAAAGCGTATGCTCGAAAGGCGGGAAAGAGGCTGGCAAAGAAATGCAGACCTAAAATAGCTACTGAATCTGAAGTGCTGTCTACATTGACTGAAGTATTGAGAGGGGAAATGATAGGGTATGAGCTGACGAGCATGACGGAGAAAGGAGTAAAAAGCTATGGAATAGAAAAGAGACCGCCGAGCATATCGGAGAGGATACGCGCGGCGGAGCTGATATTCAAACACATCGGCAGTACGAGTGCGGACGAAGAATTGAATATGAAGGTGGAATATGTCTCCGGCGGTGAGATTTAACGAGGCGTTCAGACCCGTACATGAATGCAGGAAGAGATATGTCGTGCTGAAAGGAGGCGCGGGAAGCGGGAAGAGTGTGGATACGGCGCAGTTTTACATACTTCGATTGATGTCGCAGCCGGGCAGAAATCTGATGTGCATGAGAAAAAGTGAAACGAGCAACAGGAACAGCACGTTTGCGGTCCTGGAAGGTGCAATACGCAGAATGGGAGTGAGCAAATACTGGGAAATAACGCGCAGCCCTATGCAAATGAAGTGTAAAAACGGAGCGTCAATAATATTTTACGGAATGAACGACGCGAGACAGAGAGAAAAAATAAAATCCGTGACTTTCTCAAAGGGAAATCTGACGGATATATGGCTGGAGGAGGCGACGGAGTTTTCTCAGGAGGATGTGGAAATACTGGACGACAGACTCCGCGGAGAGCTGCCTGAGAATTTATTTTATCAGATTAAGCTTACGTTTAATCCCGTGTCGTCTTCACACTGGATTAAAAAGGTATTCTTTGACAGAAAAGACAGCGATGTTTTTACGCACAGCACGACATACTTGGACAACGCATTCTGCGACAAGGCATATCATCGCAGGATGCAGCGGAGAAAGAAGCTGGATCCGCAGGGATATGCCGTGTATGCTTTAGGAGAATGGGGAGAGACCGGAGCGAATGTGCTGTATAACTGGGAGGTCAGAGATAACGACGGCAATCCGGAGAAATACGACAGCGCCGCGATAGGTCAGGATTTCGGCTTCAACCATGCAAATGCAATACTTACGGTTGGATTCAAGGACGGAGATGTATACGTATTAAACGAAATGTACGTCAGAGAAAAGGATACGCGAGAGCTTATAGAGCTGGCGAGGGAAAGAGGCATAAGCAGGCGGATTACGATGTATTGTGACAGTGCGGAGCCGGACAGAATACGCACATGGCGCACGGCGGGATACCGCGCCGTACCCGTAAGCAAGGAGAAGGGAAGCATAATGGCGCAGATAGATTATTTAAAATCGAGAAGGATATATATAGATTCAAAGTGCAGCAATCTCATCAGGGAGCTGAGAGGATGGAGATGGCAGCAGGACAGTCGGTCAGGGGAGTATTACGACGAGCCCGCGCCGGGAGAGGACGACGCCATAGCCGCGCTTAGGTATGCCATAGAAGGAGAGAGAAAATCTCGCAGAGTGAGAAGCGTGAAACTATAAAAAATCAAAAATCAGAAAGATGAGGGCGAGATGATAAACAGCTATATTTTAGACAAGAGCGAGCTAAACGACACGCGGATATTGGAGATTATCGAGGCTCACAGAAGAGACGGAGCGAAGATACAGCGATGCTTCGACTATTATCTCGGCAATGTCAGCGTGAACAAAGGCGTAACGGCGAGAGGCAGACCGGACAACAGAGCCAATACTAATTTGGCGAAGTATATAGTAGATACGGCGACGGGGTATTTCGCCGGAGCGGCGCCTAAATACAAATACTCCAACATTACGGCGGAGAGAGTTCTCGGCAGGATTTTTGACGAGAACGACGAGGCCGGCGTAAACTTTGAGATTGCGCAGAATATGGCCATAGCCGGGGCAGGGTATGATTTGGTATACATAAGCGAGGACAAAAAAATAAAAATATGTGCTCTCGACCCGAGAAAGGCGTTTGTGATATATTCCGGCTCTATAGACAGAGAGCCCATCGCCGCGGTCAGATATTTCACAAGGGATGCGCGGCTTATGGGAGAAATATACGAAGCGGGCAGAACGCGGCAGTTCGAAATGAGCGGAGGCAAGCTGAAAATAACGGGAAGTGTAGAAACTCCGTTTGAAGCGCCGAATGTAACGGAATACGTCAACGGAAGGTTCAGAATGGGAGACTTTGAAGCTGCTATGGAAAACATAGATCTTTACAATCTTGCGCTTTCCGGCGCGGCGGATGATATGCAGTCCATAGCCAATGCCTATCTTGTACTCAACGGATTTGAGCAGCCCGACGAGGAGACCATGGAAGTGCTGAGGACGGAGAGAGTGATAGCCGTTCCTTCTGACGGAGGGGCGAGCTACATAACTAAGAATATAAACGACGCAGCCATGCAAAATCATAAGGCTACGTTGAAAGCGGACATATTGCAGGTCTGCGGAGTGCCGGATCTGACTGACGAATGCTTCTCGGGTATAAGCTCGGGCGTTGCAATCAGATACAAGCTCTGGGGCATAGATCAGTTATTTTCCAGAAAAGCCGCCGGAATGGAGAAAGGGCTTTTTAACAGAATGAGACTCATCAGATCGGCGGCAAAAGCGCTGTACAATGAGGACATAGGAGAGCCGGCGCACAACGTGAGCGTGGAATACATTAAGAATATGCCACAGGAGCTGAGCAATCAAGTGGATATTGTGAACAAGCTTCGCGGGATAGTCAGCGACAAGACTCTGCGGGAAATGCTCGAGAGCGTAACCGGAGTGAGCGCTGCGGAGGAAGAGGAGAGGATGGAGGAAGGAGATGAAATAAAAGCAAGTAAAGAGCCGAATTAAACCTAACAACTTCACAAAATGAGAAATGGGAGCGCGCAAGCGGGACAAAGGCGGGTAAACAACACAAGGAGGAAATATGACGGAAAACAAAGGCAGAGAGAGGCTAGTATTTAGCAAAGAAGCGAATGGGGAACAGGAGGAGCAGAATAAACCGGAGATAAGAAAAGAATCCGGCACATTTTCCATAGAAAGGAAGCTGGCTCAGGCGGAGGCCAGAGCGGAGGAGCTGGAGCGGGAGCTAAACAGGATGAAGAGAGAAGCGCAGGCGGCGGCTTTGCTTGAGGAACTTAACATGCCGTCGGCGTTCGCTGAGTTCCTCGCGGGAGAGACGGAGCAGGAGACGGACGATCGCGTGGATAGATTCTCTGAGGAATTCAATCGCGCAGTGAGCGACGCGGTGCGCAAAAAGACGCCGGGATATTCTCCCATGGAAGGCGAGCGCGAAATCAGAGATGATTTTCTTCGCGGATTTTATAGACGCGGAAACTGAAGCATGAGGAGGAAATAATATGGCGGTAAATTACGCATCAAAGTATTCGAATATAATTGATGAAAAGTTTGCGCTTGGCGCGCTGACGCATTCCGGTGTGAACTCAGATTACGACTTCACAGGAGCTAAGACGGTGTACGTCTACTCTGTGCCGACGGTCGCGATGGGAGATTACGCAAGAGAGGGCGAAAACAGATACGGAACTCCGGCCGAACTGGATAACTTTACTCAGCAGCTTGAATTGAGCATGGACAGATCCTTCACGTTCAGCATAGACAGAGGGAATTACGCCGACACGGAAATGGCGATGGCGGCAGGTCTCGCGCTGAAAAGGCAGATAGATCAGGAGGTGCTCCCCGAAATAGACAAGCATAGACTGCTGAAAATGTATATTGCGGGTACGCATGGCTCGGACAATTCTCTCGGGGCGTATGAAGCTATACTCAAGGCTTCGGCAAAGCTGACAAACGACAAGGTGCGGACGGACGGCAGAGTAATTTTCATGAGCGCAGATTTTTATACTAAGCTCAAGCAGGACTCGAATTTTGTGCGCGGAGCGGACAGCTCCCAGGCGATGCTGACGGAGGGAAGCATAGCGAAGGCCGACGGCATGGACGTATATGTTCTGCCGGGGGAGTATTTGCCGTTTGGGTGTGAGTTTATAATTGCACATCCGGACGCGACGGTCGCGCCTCAAAAGCTGGCGGAGTATAAAGTACACGACAACCCCCCGGGGATGAACGGCTGGCTTGTGGAAGGGCGAGTGTATTATGACGCATTTGTACTCAACATGAAAAAGGACGCTATATATTCTTATCAATCAGGCTTAGGAGTACTTAGCGCAGCGAGCGAGGCAGGCAGCGCAGCCGGCAGCACGCTCATAACGGCAGCCGGAGCGGAGCTTGCGATGAAAGCGGGCGTAGAGTATTACTATAAGATAGATACGACAGCGGCGAGTGTAACTTTCGGAGAAGAGTTATCAGGATTTACCAAGATGACCGAGAGCAGCATAGAAACTGCATCGACAGCGGGCAAAAAGCTAGTCGTGGCGGCGGCGGTAGACGGAAAAGCTGTGGCGTCAAGCGGTGAAATTACAGTAGTAGTGAAGTAAAAACTCTCCGGAGGCGGTCGAGGCAAAATCGGCCGCCATGAAATAAAACAAAGGGAGACATGAATGCAGGAGCAGATAACCAGGATAGCGCAGATGGCAGCTGAAATCAGAGGCATGAGTGAGGCAACAGACGAGCTGGCGGCACAGACCGAAGCGGCGGTGAAAACCATAGCCGCTTATCTAAAAAGAAAAAGTCTGCCTGAGGAGTTGGAATGGGCGGCGGCGGAATACATAGCGGACGGAGATGCGGTGGCTGCTATAACGGAAGGGAACGTGAGCTTAACGTATGCGGGAGATTCCGGATTAAGGCTCAGAGATTTGCTGAGCTCATACAGGAGACTTATATGACAATACAAAATGCAAAAAGAGCGGCTGAAAAGCTCTTCAAGGACAGCTTGACTGTGTACCGAGTGGAGGGCGAGAAGGGCGCGGATGGAATATACTCGGAGAAAGAGAAAGTGATATACAGAGACGTGCCGTGCAGTCTGTACAGATATTCGCAGAGAATGAGCAGCATAGCGAAAGACGAGAAAAGCCTGCCTGAATCATATGAGATGTACACTATAATTGCGCCGCCGGACGTGCTGATCGCGGCGGGAGACAGAGTGGAAATAAAGCGCGGAGGCATGGTTTATATCGGGCGCTCAGGGAGAACTCATGTTTATTCGACACATGGCGACAACAGAAT
>UQXU01000078.1 GCA_900545085.1 uncultured Eubacteriales bacterium | reverse complement strand
TAGGCATTACAATGTTGTGCGCGTAGTCGGGGATGACATGTGTACTGTAAAAACGCTGGATCAGGGTGAAGTTACAAAGGCGATATTGAAGCACAGCTCCGGAGAAAAGCTTGGCAAAGTATAAAAAATACAGGAAAGGCGAAATAATTGTTAATTATTTGTCAAAGAGTTCTTCTTTCGTCTTGATACAATTAAATATAAATGGTATAATTTCAACGTGAACTATAGCAGACCAATAATGCAAGAGAATGCAAGCGATGCGCGCTTATGCTGTTTGTGTATTACCGCATATGCGGTTTTATAAAGTTTTTATATGTGTTTGGAGAAGTTGTGCATGAAGAAGGACATAATTGCGGATATAAATCCGCATGAAACCAGAATAGCACTGCTGGAAGATGGAGAACTGGAAGAAATTCAAATTGAAATGCGCGGGCAGGAGAGGCTGGTCGGCAATATATATAAAGGCCGAGTGGAGAATGTGCTGCCCGGGATGCAGGCCGCTTTTGTCGATGTGGGATTGGAGCGCAACGCTTTCCTTTACGCCGGCGACATTTTGCAAAGCGCAAAACTGAGAGAGTGCGTCGAGGTTTCGGAACAAAAAAAGAAAAAGGACAAGGATAAAACGCCTTCTATCTCGGAGCTGGTGCGTCCGGGGCAGGAGATAATGGTGCAAGTGCTAAAACAGCAGGGAGGGACAAAAGGCGCGAGAATAACGACTCATATTACATTGCCCGGTCGCTCTATAGTCCTAATGCCTACGGTAGATCACATTGGAATATCCCATAAGATTACCGATGAGGAAGAGAGAGAGAGGCTGAAGGATATATTTTTGAGGATAAAGCCGGAGGGCATGGGAATGATCGTGCGGACGGCCGCTGAGGGCGCGACTGAGGAGCGGCTGGCCACGGAGGTTGTGTTTCTCTCGCGCTTGTGGGCTAATATAAAGCGCAGAGAAAAGCTGTTAGGAGCGCCCAGGCTCATTCACGCTGAGGAACCGCTGCTCTTCCGCACGGTGCGCGACATGTTTGATGAAAATGTGCGCAGTCTGATAGTCAACGATTACGAATACAGTCAGAAAGTCGCGGCTATGGTAGCTATAAGTATGCCGGGAGCTGAGAAAAAAGTTCACTTTTACGACAGAAAAGAAAACATTTACGATTATTACGGCATAGAGAGCAAAATTGATAAAGCGCTTAACAGAAAGGTTTGGTTAAAAAGCGGGGCGTATCTTGTGATAGATGAGACCGAGGCGCTGACCGTGATAGACGTAAACACGGGCAAATACACGGGGAAAAGCGACTTGCAGAGTACGATACTTAGCACTAATATAGAAGCTGCCCGCGAGATTGCTCATCAGCTGCGGCTGCGCGACATAGGCGGAATAATAGTTGTAGACTTTATAGACATGGAAAGTCAGGAAAATAAGGACGCGGTTATCCAGGCGTTGGAAGAAGCGCTGAAAAAAGACAGGACAAAGACGAACGTAATAGGCATGTCGGCTTTGGGACTCGTGGAGATGACTCGCAAAAAGACAAGGCGAAAGCTGTCCAGCAAGCTTATGTCAACCTGTCCGCACTGCGGCGGCAGAGGATTGGTGTATTCTGACAATGCAATGGCTATGCGCGTACGCAGAGAAGTGGTGCGCTATGTATGTCAGATAGATGCGCCGAAATATCTCGTAGAGGTGGCGCCGTCCGTGCTGAGATTTATCGCAGAGAAGAACAACCGCGGCGAGGCTCTTCTGCCGGAGTTTTCCGGCAAGGTGTTCTATATGGCAGAGAATACCTTCGCGCATACTCATGAGATAAGAGTCAGCGTACGCAGAGAAAACAGACCGACGGACAAATTGACGCGATTGCAGGTTTTTTATTAGATTTTTTATTCTTAAATGGCATATCGGCTAAATAAAGTAGCGTAAAAACTTGCTAAATGAGAAACTATATGCTAGAATACTAATATAATAGCTCTTGGCAGGAGTGGGATATCCCCGCTCCTTGTCTATGTGAGCAGTTTTTTCAGGAGGTTGCGCTTGTCCAAAAAAATTGAGGATGCTGTGAGAAATGTTGCCTGCGGAGTAGTGGAGCAGTTTGGCTTTGAACTCGTGGACGTTGAATACGTCAAAGGCAAAGGTTCGGACAGTGAGCTGATAATATACATTGACAAAGAGGGCGGGGCTTCACTTGATGATTGCGAAACAGTGAGCCGTGCCCTTGACGACCCTATTGATAAATTGGACCCGATAAGCGAGCCGTATATGCTCTGCGTATCATCTCCGGGAATAGACCGCGTGCTCAAAACAGAGCGCGATTTTCAAAAAGAGCAAGGGAAAAAAGTTGAGATAAAGCTTTACGCGAAAAAAGACGGAAGGAAGGAACTGCTGGGCGTATTATTAGGTCATGACGCAGAAACAATAACCGTCGGGCTTATAGAAAAGCAAAAGGGCAGACCGGACAAACGAGGCTCGGATATTGTTTTAAAACGAGATGAAATAGCGCAGATCAGACTGCATGTAGATTTTACCGAAGAATTAGAATTGATGAGGTCAGAGGATGAACGTTGAATTTGTTAGTGCGCTCGACGAGCTGGAGCGCGAAAGAGGAATAAAAAAGGAAGTGCTGCTCGACGCGATTGAAACGGCGCTCATCTCAGCGTACAAAAGACATTTCGGCATTACGCAGAACGCCCGCGTGCAGATAGATCCGGACAACGGCGAGGTTATAGTGTATGCAGAAAAAACAGTCGTAGACGACGTGTTCGACGATTCTTTTGAAATAAGCCTAGAGGATGCGAAAAAAGTGAATCCGGCTTACGAGCTGGGCGATATACTTGAGGTGGAGGTCACTCCCGCGACGTTCGGAAGGATTGCGGCGCAGACTGCTAAGCAGATCGTAGTGCAGAAAATACGCGAGGCTGAACGCGGAATAATATACGACAGATATCAGGAGCGCGAAAACGAGCTGCTGACAGGCGTGGTTCACATTGCGGAGCGCGGCTCTTACTATCTTGAATTGGACAAGGCAGAGGGAATACTCCCGGGAAACGAAACAATCCCGGGCGAGACATACGAGATAAACAAACGCATAAAAGTATATGTCCTCGAAGTTAGAAAGACAGCAAAGGGACCGCAGATAGTTGTATCCCGCTCTCATCCCGGTCTGGTGAAGAGGCTTTTTGAGCTTGAAGTTCCGGAGATAAGCGCAAATGTGGTTTCTATAAAAGCGATTGCGAGAGAGGCAGGGCATCGCAGCAAGATAGCCGTGCATTCTGAGGACGATAATATAGACCCCGTAGGAGCGTGCGTAGGTCCGAAGGGGAGCAGAATAGAGCGCGTCGTAGACGAGCTTAACGGAGAGCGAATTGACGTAATACCATGGAGCTCAGACCCCAATACGTTTATTGCCAATGCGCTGCGTCCGGCGAAGGTCGTAATGGTTCAGGTCAACGAGAGTGAGAAGGCGGCGAAAGTAATCGTTCCGGACTATCAGCTTTCTCTGGCGATAGGTAAAGAAGGGCAAAACGCCCGCCTGGCTGCAAAGCTGACGGGGTATAAGATAGATATAAAGAGTCAGTCTCAGATAGTAGACGATCTTTTCGGCGCGCTGCCTGAGGATGACGAAGAAGATTTTGACGTAAATTACGAGGAGAAGTAAATTGCAGAAGAAGGTGCCTGTACGCATGTGCATAGCCTGCCGCGAAGGGAAGCCCAAGCGCGAGCTGATCAGAGTGGTTAAAAATAAAGAAGGCGAAATATCTATAGATACGAAGGGCAAGGCCCCGGGCAGAGGAGCGTACATTTGTCCGGATATGCAGTGCTTTGATAAGGCGTATAAGTCGAAAGCGCTTTCACGTGCTTTGGACGCAGAGATTTCTCCCGAGGTTTACGAAGAATTAAAGCGGGCGGTGCTGAGATATGGCATCGGCGGCTAAGACAATATCGCTGATAGGCTTCGCAGCGCGCGCGCGGAAGCTGCTGTTCGGTTCGTTTTCATGCGAGAAGGGCGTGCGCAGCGGAAAAGCGAGATTGATTCTCGCGGACGAAGGTCTTTCCGCGCGTTCTATGAAAGACGTGCATAATATGTGCGAATACTACAGCGTTCCGCTTGTTGTAATCTCGCCGGAGGGTGAGCTTGCGAGAATATCGGGCAAGAGCTGTAAAATGGCGGCTGTTACGGACGAACAGTTTGCAGAGGCGATATTAAAAGCAGAAAAAGAAAAGAGCATGTAAATGCGGAGGTGTAACGCTTGAGCAAACCAAAGATTATAGAACAGAATAAGAATCTCTCAAAATACACAAAGGATGTACTGGCGGAGGTGACAGCAGTTCACAATCAGGCTCAGGCGCAGGCGAAGGAAGCCCGGGCGCTGGGTCAGGAACTGCTTGCGCGAATAAAGGAGAGAGATGAGAAAAGAGCTCTCCAGAAGCAGATGGAGCAGGAAGAGACTGAGCTGATGGAGCGCATAGGGCAGAAAACGGAAACGGCGGAATTTGCCGAAGCCGCGTCAGATACGGAGCCAAAAGCGGATTTGACGCGGCCTGAGGAAGAAAAACAGTTTGCAGACGAGCAAGAGTCTGAAGAGTCTATAGAAGTCGAAAAACAGCCTATAAAAGAAGAAGCTGACGATTCGGCCGACGTCGGGCAGACGTCGGCGGATAAAGAAATCGAAGAGGAAATAACCGACATCCCTGCGCCGGAATCAGAGGCGGAGCGTCCGCCGAACGAGAGTGAAAAGGTGTGGGAGGAGAAACCGGAGCAGCAAGAGCAGCCGGAGGTCAAAGAGGAATCTGAAAACAGAGAAGCGCAGAGAACAGCGCAGCAATCGAGTATAATGAATAATAGAACAGACAAGACATCACGTACTGAAAAAACACAACCGGAAAAGACACAACAGAAAAAAGAACGCACGGACAAAAAAACTGCGCAGCAAGGACGCAGCCAGAATAGGCAGACAGCTAAAAGCTCAGCGCCGGCATATTCTGCATCGCCCGCGCCGTCTCGTCAGCCTCAGTCCAGAAAAGATGACCGCAGAAAACGCGATGAAGATAAAAACCGCCGCAACAAAGGCATAAAAGAGAAGGGCATAATAGCAGAGGAAGAATTCCGAAGCAGAAAGAAGAAAAAGACTGATAAAAAGCAGCAGCACTCAGCGCCTATCGAGCCTATCCGTGTCGAGAAGGCAGTGATTGTGGGCGACTCTATCTCTATAAAATCATTCGCGGAGAAAACAGGAAAGCCCGTAGCTGAAATACTCAAGAAGCTGCTCCTTCTCGGCGTAATGAGCACGATAAATTCTGAAATAGATTTCGACACGGCGGAGCTGGTAGCGTCTGATTTCGGCATCGAGCTGGAACAGAAGATAGAGCAGACGGCGGAGGACGTGCTCTTTGCAGAAGATACAGAGGACGACGAAAAGGATCTCGTGCCTCGTCCGCCTGTTGTCACTATCATGGGTCACGTAGACCATGGCAAAACGTCGCTTCTGGATGCAATAAGAAAAACGAAAGTCACGGCCGGAGAGGCAGGCGGTATTACACAGCATATCGGCGCGTACACAATTAATATAAATAAGCGCTCCATCACCTTCCTGGACACTCCGGGACACGAGGCGTTCACGGCTATGCGCGCCCGCGGCGCTCAGGCAACGGACATTGCCGTTCTCGTTGTCGCAGCGGACGACGGCGTAATGCCACAGACTATAGAAGCTATAAATCACGCTAAGTCGGCAGAAGTGCCTATCATAGTTGCGATAAACAAGATAGACAAAGAGGGCGCGAGCCCCGAGAGAATAAAGCAGGAGCTGACAGAATACGGTCTCATCGCAGAGGATTGGGGCGGAGATACGGTAATGGTTCCTGTCAGTGCAAAAACCGGTCAGGGCTTAGACAATATTCTGGAGATGATTTTGCTCGTCGCTGATATGCAGGAGCTGAAAGCAAATCCGAACAGACTCGCAAAGGGTACTATAATTGAGGCCCGCCTCGACAAAGGCAGAGGTCCGGTTGCTACAGTTTTGGTGCAGAACGGTACTTTAAAAGTTCAGGATACTATCGTCGCAGGCACGGCATACGGAAGAGTCCGCGCGATGCTGAACGACGACGGAAAGCCCGTCCGCACTGCAGGCCCGTCCAAACCGGTAGAGGTAATAGGTTTCTCCGAGGTTCCGGATGCAGGCGATGTGATGTATGCAGTTACACAGGATAAGCTCTCGCGTCAGGTCGTAGAAGAGCGTAAGGATAAAATAAAAGCGCAGAAGCTCAAGGCTCAGAGCAAGGTCTCTCTTGACGATCTGTTCAGCCAGATTGCAGAGGGCAATATCAAAGAGCTGGGTCTGGTCGTCAAGGCTGACGTACAAGGCTCTGTCGAGGCTGTCAAGCAGTCTCTTGAGAAGCTCTCTAACGATGAGGTTCGCGTGCGCGTTATACATGGCGGCGTAGGCGCGGTCACAGAGTCCGACGTTATGCTGGCGTCCGCTTCGAACGCGATTATAATAGGGTTTAACGTGCGCCATGATGCGAGTGTAACAGCGGCGGCAGAGCGCGAAAAGGTAGATATTCGCCTCTATCGCGTAATCTACAATGCAATCGAGGATATAACCGCAGCGATGAAGGGCATGCTTGCGCCTGAGTTCCGTGAGGAAGTCGTGGGGCATGCGGAGGTGCGGCAGACATTCAAAGTATCCTCTGTTGGAACGATCGCCGGCAGCTATGTGCTGGACGGCGTAATAAAGCGCACGTCGCTCGTCCGCGTGGTTCGCGGAGGTATAGTTGTATTTGAAGGCAAGCTCAGCTCGCTCAAGCGCTTTAAAGACGATGCAAGAGAGGTATCCTCCGGCTATGAGTGCGGCATTACTATTGAAAACTTCAATGACATAAAAGAAGAGGACGTTATTGAAGCATACGAAATGGTAGAGATTGAGAGATAAGACAGGGCGGTGCGGCGCATACTAAAGACAAGGAGTCAGTAAGTATGTCAAAGAATAGAACAGCACGCATAGATGGGGAGATGAGACGCGCGTTGAGCGAGATTTTCCTCACAGATATAAAAGATCCGAGAATGAGCAGCATGGCGGGAGTCACGCGGGTAGAGGTCACGCCGGATCTCAAATACGCGAAAGTGTTTGTCAGCGTTTATGACAAGCCGGAAAAGATAGAATCAACAATGATTGCACTCGAAAAAGCAGAGGGCTTCATCCGATCCAAGCTAAACGGCAAAATGAAGCTGCGCAGGATACCGACGCTGACATTCGTACACGATACGTCGATAGAATACAGCGCTAAAATATCCAAGCTGATAGACGAAGTGACAAAAAAAGACAGAGAAAACAGTGTGCAGGAGCATGATGAAAGAGATAATCAGATTTCTGAATGAACACGACAGGTTTTTACTTATTTCACATATTAGTCCGGACGGCGACACTTTAGGCAGCGCAGCTGCTCTTGCGCTTGCTCTCCGAGATATGGGAAAGCAGGTCACTTTGGCAGTCGACGGTACGGTATCTCATAGACTGCGCATTTTTGAAGAGTTTGTACATTTCTATAATTTTGATACAAAACCGGAGGAGGAATACGACGGCATTGTATCTTTAGACTGTGGAGATTTGGGCAGACTGGGAAAGTTCGAACGGCTTTTCTCCGCGCATGAATGCACGGCAGTGATAGACCATCATCCGACCAATCCGGCATATGGAAAAATAAACTGGATAAAACCGGTGGCGGCGACGACTATGATGGTGCTGGAAATTCTGCTGGAAATGCAGTGTGAAATAACAAAACCCATAGCCGACTGTCTTTATGTAGGTCTGTCTACCGATACAGGCAACTTTTGCTTCTCGAATGTGGACGGAGGAGTTTTTGAAACGGCAAGGGTACTCGCAGATGCAGGGGCGGAGATAGTCCGCATATGCGATATGCTTTACGAGCAGAACACTCTGGGTGCAACCAGGATTCAAGGCAGAGCGATAGATTCGTTAGAAATGCTGATGGAAGGCAGAATAGCTATAGTTACGATAGAATTGGACGACATCGACGCTGCGGGCGCTGTCGTGCAGGATTGCTCAGGCATTGTGGATATTCCGCGCAGGATCGAAGGCACCGAGCTGGCTATCTTTTTCCGCCAAACTACGGGCGGGAAATACAAAGTCAGTATGCGTTCACATAACTATGTAGACTGCGCTGCGATTGCGGCAAAATTCGGCGGCGGCGGACACGTCCGCGCGGCCGGCGCAACGATGCAGGGCAGCATAGATGAAATCCGCGCGGCGGTCATTCCGGCGGCGTGCGCGGCTGTGGAAGCGGGTGTATGATGCAAAGCGGCGTTATAAATTTGTTGAAATCCCCCGGTATGTCCTCAAGCGGAGGCGTCGTATTCATGCGCGGAGTGCTGAAGAGGGCGGGCTTTGATTTGAGAGTAGGCCATGCGGGCACGCTGGATCCCGGAGCG
>UQXU01000077.1 GCA_900545085.1 uncultured Eubacteriales bacterium | reverse complement strand
CGACGACATTTTGCCATCAGCTCCAAAATTTCTGAACAATTCCGGTATCATGACAAATCGCCGCAAACACAATTAAGCCCGCAGTAGTAGTAGCGAGCGTAGTAATATGTGTTAGAGCGATAGTTAATCATTTTTATTATCCTCCGCTTTTCAAGCATTCAGTCTATAAAAAACAAAAAAGAGCCGACGGCACATTGCCATCAGCTCCAAAATCTCTAAACAATTCCGGTATCATGACAAATCGCCGCAAACACAATTAAGCCCGCAATAATAATAGCCGGCGTAATAATATGCGTTTGCACAGTAATTTGTCATATCAAACAATCCTCCTGAGCCTTCACTCTTTTAACATGATAATATACTCCACTTGTTTTGTCAAGCATTTATGTCGAAAAATATCGAATTTCATTCTAACTAATTTTCACCTTCGAGTATATTTCTCAATTCTGTATAATCTGCATCTGAAGCAAAAAGCTCCTCGCTGTCCATATCTTCCGCCTTTTTTAGATATTCGTCAAAATCATCCGACGTTATAAGCTCTCCTGAGAGCGTTATCTCCGTGCCATACGGAACCTGCGCATTATTCGCCAACATTCCGGCGGCATAGCAGGCCGCCTTGCCCAAGGAATTCTCATCGACCGTCAGCTGCGCGATAAGCCGACCTTCTGTTCCGCGTATATCTAAACCAAAAGCAGAAAACTTGACTGATGTTTCC
Organism: uncultured Eubacteriales bacterium; assembly: GCA_900545085.1. Classification (GTDB taxonomy): domain Bacteria; phylum Bacillota; class Clostridia; order Christensenellales; family Christensenellaceae; genus Scybalosoma; species Scybalosoma faecavium. The sequence goes on along the minus strand of UQXU01000077.1, from coordinate 7,724 downwards.
TCGTCAAATTGCTTCAGCACACCAGCTGACGCACCCGTAAGCATTACTTTCGGCATTGCGTTTTGAGATGCCGCACGCCTCAAAAGCTTCGGCGCACGCGCGGTGGCGCAGACTATAACCTCCGGATTCGCAGTCATTACAGCATCAAGCTGGGTCATATACTCATCGTCCTCGTAATAAGCTCCATAAACATTTGCCTGTGGATAATACTTCCTGACGGCAGATCTCGAGTTTTCATCCAGCGCATCTCCGGCATTTGCAGATATTATACCTATATTCGACGCAGTTGTTTCCTGCGCGGCAGCAGACATAAGCACATCCATATCATAGCCTACTGATTTTATATTTAAATCAAAACCTTCGTCCGTAGGAGCATTTACCGCAACAACTTTTGTACCGGCTTCCTGCGCCAGATGTGATATAGTCTCAAATGTCAGCTTATTCACTCCGCTTGTAACTATAACATTGCAGCCTTTAATCAGCATACTGCGAACGTCCTGCACCTGCTGTGTTTTTGTGCCTGCATCTGAGTATACGAGATAGCTGTCTAGTTTGCCGCTTTCAACAAGAGACTGCGCAAACGAACCAAAGCCATCCGCCACGCCATCCTTACCTTCAGACACAAAGCCTATCATACATCCGCTTTCTTGAATGTCGCTGCCTGAGCTTATGCCTCCGCGCACCTCCGCAGCAGCGGCAATGGGCGTGTTTTCCTGCTTAGGTTCCGCACCGGAGTGCAGCAGAATAATTAATAATGCTGCGGCGGCGATAAGAACCACTCCGGCCGCCAATATACGCCAATCTACCCTGCTTATAACAGTTCTGAATGCACTTCTCCTGCGTCTGCGCCGCATATTTCCCTCCGTTTACGTTTTGGCAAGCATGTGCCGCCCTCGTCGAGTATAAACACTCAGCACTAATCCTATAGCCATCATATTAGTAAGCATACTTGAGCCGCCATAGCTGAACAACGGCAGCGGAATACCCGTTATAGGCATTATTCCAATGTTCATGCCAATATTTTCGAATATGTGCATCAGAAACATGCACGCCACTCCTGCTACGACAAACGCTCCGAACTCATCTTTTGCATTCATTGATATAAAAATCAGACGCAAAAGCAAAGCCGCATACAGCAATATGAGCACTATCCCACCTATAAGACCTAATGCCTCTGTGTTGGATGAAAAAATAAAGTCTGTATGATCTTCAGGTAAATAACTTGTCTGCGTTAGAAGATCCGTCGAGAACAGCCCTTTGCCCGTCAATCCTCCGGACGATTCGACAACGCGGGCATGAGTAGCATGATAAAGCTCGTCGCTGTATTCACTCGGATTGAAAAAAGACAGGAATCTGTTGCGCTGCCACGGCTCCATCAGCAGCCAAAGTATAGGCAGGCACGCTCCTACCCCCACTCCGAGTATTCCCATTACTTTCAAGCTCGTCTTGGCCATAAACATCATGCCGACAAGCACAAATATGAATACCAAAGCGGTACCCCAGTCCGGCTGAGCCATAATCAACGCAACCGGAATCGCGGCTCTCCACAGTATCGGCAAAAGATCTTTTATCGTAGATATACCTGTGTCTTGATTCTCTGTCCTTTGGGCGAACTCCTTTGCCAAAACTACTATAAGAATGAGCTTGCAGAACTCCGCCGGCTGGATTGAAATTGAACTTGTAATCGAAATCCAACCGGATACGCCTCGAACCTCCGGCATAAACAATACCCCGACGAGAACCGCAACCATTATCCAATACAAAATATTCGTAAAATCGCGTAAATTGTTATAATCTATGCGCACTAAGAGTACGCACAGCACCGCTCCTATGGCAAAAAACGCAAGCTGCATTCCTGCATATTTCCAATCTATGGAGGCTATGAAGCTTCCTAATGTCATGGATTCGCTATCATACCCGGGCGACGTCGCACTCAGTATAGCTATAACTCCGTACAGTACTATAATCACCACAAGTGCGATAAGCAGCCAATCCATCTCCCGCAGCAGTCTGCTTTTTGTACTTCTTTCTCTTCTACCCATTATAAACCGTTTTCCGCTTCCTTTCTGCGTATGTTAATATCGTGTATATCCGCAAATCAATACGTGTTTTTTCCTAATGTCTTTACCTTGCGAATAGGAATGTTAGCAACCAGCTCGCTGACCACCTGCTCCGTTTCGGTTGTGACTGTTTTTATATCCAACGCAAATTCATTTTCGTCGATTTCTATATACTTTGAAATGACTTCCATAATATCCCGCTTCATCATCTCTATCATTTCGTTATTGGATTGAGTCCCGGCGCGGTCATATATAAGCACGAGCTTGAGTCTGTCTTTTGCGATCTGGCTGCTCTTTTGTTTTCTTCTGCCGAAAAGTCCCATATTTCCTCCTTTTTATTTAGAGAACGCTCTTTTTAATCTGGCAAAAAAACCGAGCTTCTGCTTCATGTCCATTATCGGAACGTCTTCTCCCAAAATACGCGATACTACATTTGAATACGCCTTGCCCGCCATGGACGCCGGAATGGTTACAGCAGGCTCGCCCAGATTACTCGATCTGAATATAAGCTCATCTTCAGGTATTACGCCTATCAAATCTATACCCAAAATTTCAAGAGTATCATCTATGGCAAGCATGTCGCCCTGAGCTACCAAATCAGGACGCATTCTGTTTATCAGCAGACGGACTTCGTCCACGTCGCTGGCTCCCAAAAGCCCGATTATCCTGTCAGCATCGCGCACAGAGCTCACCTCGGGTACAGTTACGACTATTGCAGATTTCGCACCTGCAACGGCATTTTCAAACCCCTGTTCTATCCCGGCGGGACAGTCTATTATGACATAATCAAATTCTTCGCTTAATCTTTTTATCAGATCCTGCATTTGCTCCGGATTTACAGCCATCTTATTTCTGGTCTGCGCAGCCGGCAGCAAGAACAATCCGTCATAACGCTTGTCCTTAATCAAAGCCTGCTTCATCCGGCACGTCCCTTCCACTACGTCCACGAGGTCGTATACTATTCTGTTTTCCAATCCGAGAACGACGTCCAGATTGCGCAGTCCTATATCCGTATCTACCAGAACTGTCTTTTTTCCCCTTTTTGCCAAACCTACGCCTATGTTCGCAGTTGTTGTGGTCTTCCCCACGCCGCCTTTACCGGAAGTTATTACTATAATATTTTCCATGCCGTTTTTATTTTCCGCATTTATATTTTCAGTGTTTGTCTCCATAATTTCCCTCCTGCACTTCTAAAATAACTCCGTTAAGAAAGCGGTGTTATAACTATATTATCTCCTATATACCTTGCCAGCTCAGGACCCTCTGTTTTTTTTCGCTCAGGCATAATAGCAATTTTATCTGCAATTCTAATCTGGTTTGATAACATTTGAGTCGCCGCTATGCACGCAGATTTGTCTCCGTTCGCTCCGGCGTGAGCCAAGCCTCTGAGCTTGCCCACTACCGCAATATTTCCTTCTGCTATAAGCTCGGCTCCGGCATTTACGTCGCCCGCGATTACTATATCTGCGCCGCTGACTATACGCTGCCCGTTTCTTACAGTCTCTGTCAAAAATACGGAACGCTTGGTTTCTGCCGACGAAGGTCTGAGCGTATGCCCCTGAAGCGATTCCTCAGAAGAAAAATCGTCAGAAAAAAGTACGTTTTTTATTCTAAAATTCGAATTCAGCATTTCCCGAAGATCTTGCTTTTGTTCATCGCTGAAACTTCTACCGTATATCGCAACAGGTTTGCGCACGCCGAAATAGAAGTTTCCCGCAGCGTTCAGCTTTCGGTATAACTCACGTTTTACCGCCGAATACTCTCCGTTAGATACCCAGAACTCATGCCTCCTGTTTGTACTCTTTATCGTAACCATTTTTCTCCCCCTAAGCGTTACGCTCCCGTAGAATTACATTATATATCACACAGCTTTTTTTTACAATGCGTTATTTCACTGCCCGCCGCTGTCTGTTCCAAACTTTTTGTAAACATCTTCCTATTGTTTTTTCTGCGACTCCTTTTCTCTTTATTCATACACAAAATTGTGATATAATCCATGAAGAAATATGCTGCACTCGGTTTTCTTGACTTTGCAGCGCAAATTATTTTATGTATTTATTTTAATTTAGGAGTTACTAATGTCCTTCTGGAAAAACAAACCTCTAGTCATAGCCATAATACTCGTACTCGTATTATTTATACTGATGGTAATAGGCGCAAGCGGACAGACCGCTACCGACGCGCTCACACCCGTGCAGGAATGGCTGTACACATCCAGCGCCAAAGTCGGCACATTCTTCTCCGGCATATTTGGCTCCGCAGAGAGCGGTTCCAAAATTTCCGCTCTGGAACGTCAAGTATCTGAATTGGAGACGCAGCTCCAAAGCTACGATCAAATTGTCGCTGAGAACGAAAGGTATAAAAAGCTTCTCAATGTAGTAAAAGCATACGACGACTACGACACAATCACCGCCTCCGTAATAGCGCGCAGCCCGGACGACTGGATGACTGAATTCACCATCGCCGCAGGCACGGCAGACGGTTTGAAGAAGGGCATGATTGTAGTACATGAAGGCGGACTTCTGGGGCGCGTCGTATCCGTAACTCAGCATTATGCAAAAATCACGACTTTGCTAAACACACAGGGCGGTATTCCCGCATTGGTTGAGCGCACACGCGACGTTTGCGTAGTTAAAGCTGAAAACTCCGGCGAGGAAGGCAACCTCTCTCTCGAATACACCGAAAATTCTGTCAGCGTCGTTCCCGGAGATACTCTCATAACCTCCGGCATCGGCGGAGTATACCCCAAAGGGCTGACAATCGGAACTGTAACATCTGTAGGTTCCGGCTCAAACGCGGAAGTCACATTACAAAGCTCCATAGACTTTGATCATCTCGAGGAGGTTGTAGTTCTCCTCGCCACTTTTGAGGAAGTTGAATCATGAGATATGTAGTATTAGCGCTGTTTTCCATATTCGGAACTATATTTCAAACTGCCGTTTTTACGCACTTTACATTCCCCACTCCTGATTTGATTCTCCTGTTCATGCTGGCGTTTATATTTGCGGAGCGCACTCTGACTCCCATGTATTTCACCGTAGCCACCAGCCTGATTATGGATATAATATTCGCCCCTCAGCTGGGATTTTACTCTTTGCCGTATGCGCTTTGCGGAATCGGAGCGTATATACTCACGAAAGACAAAACGGCGCCTTCTCTCGGCGTATGTTTACTCATGACATGCTTATTCTGGGTAGCCAAGGAACTGCTGATGGCGCTGTTTACCGCGCTGTCCACGACGTACAACATACACTTCATCGAAACCATCGTCAGCAAAACCATGCCCAAGATGGCTATATGCGCAGCCGTAATGATTCCCGTATACATACTTCTGCGCAGGCTCTGCACATATTCTTTCATGAAACCGAGAAATATGCAGTCGCCCGATGAGATATTAAACGAAAGGAAGAAGCTGAATGTTTAACGACAAATTTAAGCGCAGATATGTCGCTTTTATTTCAGTTGCGATGGCGCTTATTTGCGTACTGTTATACGCTAATTTTTCTCTGGTCATAATAAACGCAGAGGAATATCAAGCGCAGGCTCCGACAACATCGCAGAAAACCGTTACTGTTCAAGGAAAGCGAGGCTCTATCTACGATTCCAACAATATAGCTCTCGCATACGACGAATCCAGCTACGACGTTACCTTTTACCGCGATCCCACGCGCAGCAACGCAAGCGACCGAGCTGACTACACACGTATTATAGCGCAGACTATCTCTATAGTCGAGAGCAACGGCGGAAGTACAATAGATACTTTTCTCATACGCAAAGACAAAAACGGAAAATTTTATTTTAACTTCACATCTCTGGATAACGACCCTACCATGACAGCAGAGAAAGTCGAACAAGCCAAGATCAGCCGTTTGGGGAACTGGTGCGTAAACATGTCTATCCCCGAAGATATGCTGGGATTGAGCTATACTTTAACAACTAATCTGCTCAAAGACTCAACAAAAAAAGCCGAAGCGTACCAAACCATATATGAAAATGCCGACGCAGAGGAGATTTACTATTATCTCCGCAGCAAATATCGTCTGGACGAAAATGTAAGCTACGATAGCGCTGTCAAGCTCCTGTCTATCTGGCAGGAATCTCAGCTGATGTCTTATCGTTCTTACATCCCTGTTACAGTAGCATACGACGTAGATAACGAGACGGTATCCAAAATAGAGGCGCTCGGCACTGAGCTCACAGGAATGAGCATAGAAAGCTCAAACACTCGCGTATACCCGAGGAACGCCGTCGCATGCCATATAGTGGGCTATCTGGGACGCCTCTCCGAAAATGACGATATAGATTCTTACCTCGATTTGGGTTACACCACTGACGACAGCATAGGCAGAACAGGGGTGGAATCTACCATGGAGCAGTATCTGACCGCTTCCACATCAGATAAAAAAGGCGAACGCATAATAGAAGTGGACAGCAGCGGAGCTATTCTCGGGGAAGTCTCGAGCACTCCCGCTCAAAACGGAAACGATGTTTATTTGACTGTCGACCTGAAGCTTCAGGAGGTACTGGAAGATGCGCTCGAAAAGAACATAACCCAGGTTCGTGAAGTACAGGAGAGCACCTATAAATCAAATCAAACTGAATATGACAGCATGGATTCTCTCACATCGAGATACAATAACGAACTTAAAGCCTTGCAGGACAGCTCGGACGAGAAAGCCTCATCTTTCACTAAGCTGGACGCCCTCAACCTTTGCAACTCCGGCGCTGCCATCGCAATGGATGTAGAGACGGGCGACGTCCTCGCGCTGGCAAGCATACCCGGCTATGATTTAAACCTGTTTACGGGAGGCATCTCCGACAGCAACTATCAAGCATTGCTCAACGCGGAAGGTTCTCCGATGTTTAACGTAGCTATTTCTTCTACTTCTACACCCGGTTCAGTTTTCAAAATGGCTACTGCAATCGCCGGTCTGGAAGAAGGCGTGATAGACTTAAACACGCATATCAGCTGCCAGTACAAATACCTTACCGCTGAAATTACAGATGAAGCAACTGCACCGGCATGCTGGACTTCCAACACGTCGAAACACGCAAATCAGGACGTATCTGACGCTATAAAGAATAGCTGCAACTACTTTTTCTTCCGCGTAACAGATCTGCTGGGTCTGCAAAAGCTGACGGAATGGGTAGACAAGCTTGGTCTCACCTCCAAAACAGGCATAGAGCTTCCTAACGAAGCGCAGGGATTCATCGGCTCTCAGCAGGTTTTGTACGACAATACAAAAGATATAGATCCTGAATCTCAGGGAGGAAACTGGAATCCTCAGCTGGTTTACAATGCAATTATCAATCTGCTCAAGCAATACGCTTCCGAAAGAAACGTAACCTACACGGATCAGCAATACAGCACGGCAGCCAACAGAATAATCGTTCTCGGCGGCGACTCTGACACTCAGGTCGGACCTAAGATCCGTACCATACTTTCCGAGGTCTTTGATATCCCTGAGAATGTATCGCGCGCCAGCATGTCAAACGAATTGGCTCAGCTGATAGCTCAGCTGCGCTGGACTCAACGACTCACCGTAACGCAGGGCGCGGGTCTGACGCCTTCTCAGTACACTCCCATAGCTATCGCTCGCTATATATGCGCTATCGCTAACGGCGGAGAAGTTTTGACACCGCACATCGTAGATAAGGTAGTAG
>UQXU01000076.1 GCA_900545085.1 uncultured Eubacteriales bacterium | reverse complement strand
TGGGGCCCTTATAGGGCCTGTTCAAACCACCGGTTCAACCGGTGGTTTTGATTTAAATATTTTGGGACTGATATATAATTAACTGTATTCTGGTATTTTTAAAATGTGCAAAACTGAGTATTTACAGATAATCAGATCTGACATAAAATTAATTCATATTAATATTAAGGAGTTTAGTTATGGAAAAAACAAGATATGAATTAAATAAAGAGTTAGCGCAAATGCTCAAAGGCGGAGTAATAATGGACGTAACGACTCCAGAGCAGGCTAAAATTGCTGAGGAGGCAGGTGCGTGTGCAGTTATGGCCCTGGAGCGCATTCCGGCGGATATAAGAGCTGCCGGCGGAGTATCTCGCATGAGTGATCCTAAAATGATTAGAGGAATTCAGGAGGCTGTGTCTATTCCGGTAATGGCGAAATGCCGCATCGGGCATTTTGTAGAAGCTCAGATTCTGGAAGCTATTGAAATTGATTACATAGACGAAAGTGAGGTTCTGTCGCCTGCGGATGATGTATATCATATAGATAAAACACAATTTAAAGTTCCGTTTGTATGCGGCGCCAGAGACTTAGGCGAAGCGCTGCGCAGAATTGCGGAAGGCGCGTCAATGATAAGAACTAAGGGCGAGCCGGGGACGGGTGATGTCGTACAGGCCGTGCGTCATATGCGCGCTATGAATGCGGAAATTCGCAGAGTACAAAATTTACGCAATGACGAGCTTTTCGAAGCGTCCAAGCAGCTTCAGGTGCCATATGATTTATTGAAATATGTTCATGATAATGGCAGGCTCCCGGTGGTGAACTTCGCAGCAGGCGGCGTCGCAACTCCTGCGGATGCTGCATTGATGATGCAGTTGGGAGCGGAAGGCGTGTTTGTAGGCTCGGGAATTTTTAAATCGGGGAATCCTGCTAAGCGCGCTTCTGCCATAGTAAAAGCTGTGGCAAACTATAATGATGCAAAGCTTATTGCAGAGCTTTCTACAGATTTAGGAGAAGCCATGGTGGGGATTAATGAAAGTGAAATCGAGCTCCTTATGGCAGAACGGGGAAAGTAGAATGGCTATAGGAATTTTGTCTGTTCAAGGGGCGTTTCTCGAACACGCATCTATGCTGGATGAGCTTGGCGTTGAGCATTTTGAAATACGTCAGCTAAAAGATATTGATAAAAATATGGATGGCTTAATTCTCCCGGGCGGAGAAAGCACTGTCATGAGGAAACTCATTAGAGAGTCGGAACTTTTTAAACCGTTGTATGATATGATTTCCTCGGGTATGCCTGTATTTGGCACCTGTGCTGGGTTATTACTCCTTGCAAAAGATGTAGAAGGAGGCAAACCGTGCTTCGGCACTATGGAGATTAGCGCAAAGCGCAATGCGTATGGACGACAGCTCGGAAGCTTTTTCTCTGAAGCCAATATGAACGACATTGGAAAGGTGCCTATGACCTTTATACGGGCGCCATATATAAAATCTGTGGGAAAAGACGTCGAGATTTTAGCAAGAGTAGACGAGCGGATTGTGGCAGCCCGACAGGGTAATCAGCTCGTTACTGCTTTTCATCCGGAGCTTAGTACAGATGCTTCTGTTCACAAGTATTTTCTTAATATGATTAGGAACTAATATAAATAAAAATAAAGAATCCTTGCCGGCCATGCGAACAAGTCCGGCAAAAACAGACATAAAGAAAAAAAGAGACCTCCTATGGCGGAATTAAAGAAAGTGCCATAGGAGGAATTTTTATATCAAGAAGTTGTCGGCATATATTAAAGATTACAGTTAAAACAAAACTGACTCCGATAAAACATCGAAATCAGTCTGTTCGCTCTGTTTGGAGCAGTTAAGTCAATTGACAGCTTATTTAAATTATGATTTAAAACAGTTTTTTGAGATCGTTCTCACTGATTAACGTTACGCCAATCTCTTTTAAAAGTACCTCTGTGTGTTCGTTGTCGTCAACACGAATTACTATACAAGCAGCTTCACCGGCAGATGTGGTAAAACCATACATGTATTGCAGGTTCACTTCTTTCTCAGAAAGAGTGGATATAATCTTAGTGAGACCGCCGGGAGTGTCAGGAATTTGCAGAGCTATTACGTCGGTTATTGTTATAATATATTCATCGGAGCGCAGGCTCTGAGCTGCCTTATCAGTATCATCCACTATCAAGCGAATTATACCAAAATCTTTAGATTCTGATATAACCATAGAGTGAATATCAATGTGCTTTTCTGCAAGAAGGTTGAGCACTTCTTTGAGCGCTCCGGGGCGATTTTCCGCAAAAACAGATAGTTGACGAATTGCCATACCTTTATCCTCCTTTTAAGTTAAACGAGCTTGCGTTTGTCTATAACACGGACTGCTTTGCCTTCCGAGCGTGTGATAGACTTAGGTGCGACGAGTGATACATCCGCTGTTATGCCAAGCAATGAGCGAAGAGCCGCTTCGAGGTTTTCCTCTTCTTTAGTGATTTTGCTCATAGAGTCAGAGAACATATTTTCATTCATCTCAACTTTAACAGTAAATATATCGCGGGTGCCTTCACGGTCTACTATAATCTGATAATTCGGAGAGTAACCCTGCTGAAGCAGAACTGTCTCAATCTGAGAGGGGAATACGTTTACGCCGCGAATAATGAGCATATCGTCTGTTCTGCCACGCGGCTTGCTCATGCGCACAAATGTTCTGCCGCAGGGACAAGGCTCGTCGTTGATGACGCCGATGTCTCTCGTGCGATAGCGGATAAGAGGGAACGCCTCTTTTGTTATGCATGTGAATACAATTTCTCCCTGTTCGCCGTTTGGCAGAGGTTCGCCTGTTTCAGGGTTAATTACTTCAATTATGAAGTGATCTTCGTTTACATGCATACCGTGCTGATCTGAGCACTCGTATGATACGCCGGGGCCCATTATCTCTGTAAGACCGTAAACATCAAATGCTTTAATATGCAGTTTTTCCTCTATTTGTTTGCGCATTTCTTCTGTCCATGGTTCCGCGCCAAATATACCTGCGCGCAGGGGAAGCTTTGACGTATCTACACCTTTTGCTTCGAGTGATTCACCAAGGAACATAGCGTATGAAGGTGTGCAGCAGAGATGTGTAGAACCTAAATCTTCCATCAGAGTCATTTGACGTTGCGTATTTCCGGACGATGCCGGGATAGTCATTGCACCCATCATATGAGCTGCGCCGTGAAAACCTAAGCCACCCGTAAACAGACCATAGCCATAGGATACGTGAACGCGCGAATCTTTGTCTGCGCCTGCCGCGCACAATTGACGCGCACAAATCTCATCCCAAATCTCCAAATCGCGTTTGGTGTAGCCTGCTACTATCTGTTTTCCTGTCGTGCCGCTGGAGGCATGTATACGAACAACATCTTTTAGCGGCACTGCAAAAAGACCGTAAGGGTACGTGTCGCGCAGATCCTGTTTGTATGTAAAGGGAAGCTTATACAGATCATCTCTGCTTCTTATATCATCCGGAGAAACTCCTGCTTCCTTCATTCTGTTTCTGTAAAGCTCTACATTATCGTATACGTGCTTTACAGTGTTTACAAGACGCTCGTCCTGCCATGCGCGTATTTGTTCACGCGGAGCAGTTTCTATTTCTTTTTGCCAATAAATTTCGTTATTAGAATTACACATTGTTATCTAGTTCACCTTTACAGTATATGTTTTAGCTGTTGAAGCCTGATTCAAAGGCTTTTAGGTTTAATTCTACCGTTTTTGCAGGCACTGTAGAGCGAATAGCGTCCAGCCACACCTGTTTATCTATACCGGACTGCGCGGCAAAAACGCCTACGAGAACTGTGTTGACACATTTCTCTGAACCGGCTGCGACTGCGAGCGAGAATGCGTCGATTGATTTCAGCTTAACGCCTGTTTTTTCGATAGCAGACAACACTCCCTCCGGGTATTCTGCTGCGCCTGTGATTACGGTCATCGGGTTTATTTTTTGAGTGTTTGTTATTACTAAACCGTCGGGACGGAGATAAGGAAGCCAGCGTGCTGCTTCCAATTGTTCAAAGGAAAGGAGAATGTCAGCTTCCCCTGTCTCGATTAGAGCGGAGTGAACTTTGTCGCCATAACGGACATAGGTTATTACAGAACCGCCGCGCTGGGACATACCGTGAACCTCGCTGACTTTTACATCATAGCCCTGCTCAGTGAAAACCTTGCCCATGAGCTTGGAAGCGAGCAGAGTGCCCTGACCGCCTACGCCTGCAATTAATATATTAGTTGTTTTACTCATTTGTCGTATCCTCACTTTTACGCATTTATAGCTCCGAATTTGCATGCAGCCATGCATACTTTACATCCTGCACACTGCTCAGCTGCAATGAAAGCTTTTGTTTTGCCGTTTTCGTCTTTTGTGATTGAGAGAGCAGGGCATCCGACCTGCATGCACTGCTTGCAGCCTACGCACTTGTTTGCGTCTACTGAAAGAGCCGGCTCCGGCTTAACTCCCTTGAGCAGAGCGCAGGGACGGCGGGATATAATCAAGGAGGGCTCTTTTATCGCGAGCTCAGTCTCGAGAACTTTACGACATCCTTCAATATCAAACGGGTCTACGACGAAAACGCGCTGTATGCCGATAGCCTTGGCAAGAGCTTCCAGATTGACGGCAGATGTAGGATCGCCGAGCAGAGTCTTTCCGTTTGCCGGATTGTTCTGGTGGCCTGTCATTCCGGTTGTGGAGTTGTCAAGTATTACTACCGTAGAAACGCCCTTGTTATACGCTATATCTATAAGACTTGTAATACCGGAGTGGATAAATGTAGAGTCACCTATAACGGCGAGAGAGTTCTTTGGTTCTTCGTCGCCGCGCGCTTTATTAAATCCATGCAAACCGCTGACAGAAGATCCCATACATAGAGTAACATCATTCATAGCCAGAGGTGCCTGAGCGCCGAGAGTATAACAGCCTATGTCGCCGCTCACGTAAGGTTTGAAAGGTTTCATAGCGTAGAATATGCCGCGATGGGGGCAGCCTGCGCAAAGCACGGGCGGACGGCCCGGTATGGCTATATCTGCCTCGACGCAGGGAAGCTTTTCTCCGAGCATTTTTTCACGCACTGTTTTTTGAGTAAACTCTCCGATAAATGGGAAGATCTCTTTGCCGATTACGTTTATGCCGTTTTTCAGACAGAAGGTTTCAATTATATCATCGAGCTCCTCAATTACGTATACTTTTTCAACGCTTTCAGCAAAGGTCTTTATTAACCCTGCGGGCAGCGGGTTTACCATGCCGAGTTTCAGATAAGATACCGATTCTCCGAAAACTTCCTGAGCATAGCAGTAAGCTGAGCCGGAGCAGATGATACCAATTTTATTATCTGTTCCTTTTTCTATACGGTTGATGGGAGATGTTTCGGCATATTCGGCAAGCTCGGCCATGCGCTGCTCTACGAAAACATGTCTGCCGCGAGCCATAGCAGGCATCATTACGTTCTTTTGCACATTGCGCTCATAGGGCTTCAGTGGAATTTCTGTACGTTCGCCTATTTCTACCAGAGAGCGAGAATGAGCAATTCTCGTCGTTGTACGCAGCATAACAGGAGTATCAAATTTTTCGGAGATGTCGTATGCTAACTTAGTAAAGTCAAGACATTCTTGAGCATCCGAAGGTTCAAGTGCAGGAACTTTAGATGCGATTGCGTGATGACGAGAGTCTTGCTCGTTTTGAGAAGAGTGCATACTAGGATCATCTGCAACTGCAAAAACCAAACCGCCGTTTACGCCTATGTAAGACGCGCTGTACAGCGGATCGGCAGCTACGTTCAGGCCGACGTGTTTCATGCCGCAGAAGCTTCTGGCGCCGCCTGTGGCTGCGCCGAAGGCAACTTCAAAGGCGACCTTTTCGTTCGGAGCCCATTCAGCATAAACCTCGGGGTATGTAGCTACGACTTCAGTTATTTCTGTGCTCGGCGTCCCGGGATAAGAGGAGACGACGCGCACGCCCGCCTCGTATAATCCGCGGGCTACGGCTTCATTTCCTTGTAAAAGTTTTTTCAAAATGATTTCACCCTTTCTATAAAATACAAAAGCAAGCGAACCCATTTTTATATATAAAGAGCATATCCGCTCAAAAATAATGAGCAGGGGACGCCTGTTGCTTTGCGTATTAATGTATACAACTATTATAGACATATATAGTGTAAAAGTCAAAAAAAATGTAGTATTATGCAAGGATACTCAAAAGAAAATATTTGCAATTTTGTTGTTAATTCAACAACAAAAACAGCTCCCGCAAAAGGAAAGCGCAGGAGCTGTTTTAAAATGCTTTTTTACTTTATTACTACATTAACTATTCTGCCGGGAACGACAATAAACTTTACTATGTTTTTGCCATCGAGAAGAGAAGCGTAGTTTTCACGAACGTATTTTTCTACGTCATCCTTACTCATGTCTTTTGCGACGCTGAAGCGAGCGCGAACCTTGCCGTTTATTTGCAGAGGATATTCTACTTCATTTTTTACGAGCTTGGTTTCATCGCAAACAGGATACTCGGTGTTAAACACGCTGTATTCATAGCCTGCGCGTTCCCAAAGTTCTTCTGCGAAATGAGGCGCAAATGGCGCCATAAGCTGTATAAACTGCTTGAGGACATCCTTGATGAATGCAATATTGATTTCTCCTCCGTCGAGGTACTTGTATGTTGCATTTGTCAGTTCCATCAGACGAGCTATAGATGTGTTAAAAGAGAATGCCGCAACATCGCGCGTTATCATTTTAATGGAGTTGTGAAGTACAAAATCAACTTCTTTTTCAGCCGTTCCGTACTCTTTTGTTCCGGCAGTAAGATTTCCTATGCGCTCAGCCATGCGTTCTACTCTTTCCAGGTATTTGTACATAGAACGTATTCCGCTGTCGCTCCAGGGACCGCCGTCGACGTAAGAAAAACCAAATCCGAGATACATACGGAAAGTATCTGCGCCATACTTGCTGATAAAAGAGTCTGGCGAAATTACATTTCCGCGGGATTTGCTCATGCGCTCTCCGTCGGGACCTAGTATGACGCCCTGATGGACAAGAGATTTAAACGGCTCATCAAAGTCAAGATATCCCATGTCGCGGAAGGCTTTTGTGAAAAAGCGCGAATAGAGCAGGTGCATGCATGCGTGCTCTGCGCCGCCTATGTATTTATCGACAGGAAGGACGCTGTTTATGACATCAGGATCCCATGCTTTTTCAGTGTTTTTATTGTCCGGATAACGCAGATAATACCAGCTGGAGCATACAAATGTATCCATAGTATCAGGATCGCGTTTTGCATCTGCGCCGCATTTAGGGCATTTTACATTCATGAACTCTTCGTTCTTAGCGAGCGGAGAGGTTCCGTCAGGTGTAAAATCTACATCATATGGGAGCTGAACGGGGAGCTCGCTCTCAGGCACGGGAACATCGCCGCAGTGAGGACAATGGATAATCGGGATCGGAGCGCCCCAGTAACGCTGGCGAGAAATCAGCCAGTCACGCAGGCGATAGTTTATCTTGGATGAACCTGCCCCCATGCTCTCCAGTTTTTTGAGTATAGCTGCTTTTGCATCCTCGACCTTCATTCCGTCAAATTCTGCGCTGTTAGTGAGAATGCCGTATTCGACATAAGGCAGACTATCGTCTTCTCCTTCGTTTGCAGCTTTAATGACGCGCTCTATCGGCAAATCGTACTTAGTGGCAAATTCAAAGTCACGTGTATCGTGAGCGGGAACAGCCATGACGATACCTGTACCATAGCTTGCAAGTACATAATCAGAAATCCAAATGGGAACAACTCTTCCGTTAATTGGGTTTATCGCATAAGAACCTGTGAAAACACCGGTCTTTTCGCGCGTGGTTGCAAGTCTGTCAATTTCGCTTGCGCTTGCGGCATACGCCTTGTATTCTTCAACCGCCTGCTTGCACTCCGGTTTAGTAATTTTATCGACCATTTCATGCTCGGGCGAGAAGACTACGTATGTGCATCCGTGAAGCGTGTCTGCGCGCGTTGTAAATACAGTGAAATCTTCCCCTGAGTCTTTAAGCTTAAATACTACTTCGCCGCCTACGGATTTACCGATCCAGTTTTTCTGCATCAGCTTTGTCTTCTCGGGCCAGTCGATTTTATCTAAATCGTCAAGAAGTTCTTCGGCATAATCTGTGATTTTAAAGAACCATTGTGTTAAATGCTTTTTGGTAACAGGCGCGTGACAGCGTTCGCATTTGCCGTCTACGACCTGTTCGTTCGCAAGTACGGTATTACATTGAGGACACCAGTTTACAGGCGCGGCTTTTCTGTATGCCAGACCTTTTTTATAGAGCTGAAGGAAGCACCACTGTGTCCATTTGTAATATTCGGGCATACAAGTTTTTACTTCATAGTCCCAATCAAAAGAAGCCCCCATAGCCTTCAACTGATTTTCCATAGTTTCAATGTTCGCATATGTAGAATCGCTGGGATGTATGCCTGTTTTAATAGCATAGTTTTCAGCGGGAAGACCAAAGGCATCAAAACCCATCGGGTGGAATACATTATATCCTTTCATGCGCATGAATCTTGCGTATGTATCGGAGAGACCGTAGTTGTACCAGTGACCTACATGCAGCTTTGCACCGGAAGGATAAGAAAACATCTCGAGTACATAGTGCTTAGGCTTATCAGAGTTTTTGTCG
>UQXU01000075.1 GCA_900545085.1 uncultured Eubacteriales bacterium | reverse complement strand
AGCGTATGCGTTTCGACCGAGACAGACGAGGATATTTCGGGCGCGCAAACGGAGCGCATAGCAGGCGGGAGAATACCGGTGATAAATTTGAGGCACTGCCCGGTGAAAAAATCAGGTAAGTGTCCGAATTGTGAAAGTCTGAGTCTCGCAGATAAATTCGGAGCACATTTTAAGCTGGTGCGTACAGAAGGGTGCCTTCTTCAAGCTCTGAGCCATAAAGACGCTTCGGCAAAACTCTATGCCGGAGACGGAGTGCGTCTGGCGATTTCGTTTGAATCTGCACGTGAGACAGAAAGAAAAGTAAAAGACTGGCAGAATACGATATAATAACTATATAAATTGGAGTGTAAAAGCGCATTAGCGCGTTTGGTGATATTATATGACAGACAGAGTTTTTGAAATATTAGGCTTTAAGACTATGCGCAGCCGCTTGGCGGACAAATGCCTTTCCGCTAAGGGAGCTGAGCTTGCGGAAGATCTTAAACCCGAAAAGACAATAAAAGGGGCGAAGAGGCTGCTTGCCGAAACGCTTGAAGCGGAGAGCATTACCATATCCGTCGCTTCGCATCCGCTCATAGGCTTTTCGGACGTTACTCCTGAGCTAAAAAGGCTTAAATCTCAGGCAGGTCTAAACTGCGCCGAGCTGCTGAGAGTGACTCAGCTTTTGAAAGCGGCGCGCCGTGCCTCAAAGGGCATAAAACCGGATGACGACGGGAGATTGGTATTGCTGCCTGAGATGGCGGAGAGCTTGTATTACGACGATACTATAATTTCTCGCATAGATGATGCTATAATAAGTGAAGAGGAGGTGTCGGATTACGCCTCTACCGAGTTGAGAAATATTCGCAGGCGAAAAGCGGCGGAAAACCAGGCCGTGCGCGATAAGCTGAGCGCGGTCATTCGCTCCCGCGAGCTGTCCAAATACTTGCAGGACGCTATAATAACCATGCGCGACGGGAGATTTGTAGTTCCTGTTAAATCGGAATACAGAGGATATATAAAAGGGTTGGTACACGGCGAATCGTCCAGCGGGGCTACGGTATTTATTGAGCCTATAGGCGTTGTAGACGCTAACAACAAGCTGCGTGAGCTGGAAAACGAGGAAAGAAGAGAAGTAGAACGCATATTGATGCAGCTGTCTGATATGCTGCGTCCGTTCGCAGAGGATATAGAATACGATCTGGAAATAATGGCTTATCTTGATCTGGTGTTTGCTAAAGCGGCTCTCGGTTTGGAATATGAAGGGACCGCGGCCGATTTGACGGAAAGCGGACGGCTGTTTATACACAACGGCAGACATCCTCTCATAGACCCCAAAAAAGTCATTCCTGTCAGCATGGAGATAGGAGCAGAGGATACTGCAATGATAATAACAGGGCCGAATACAGGCGGAAAGACAGTCACTCTAAAGCTTGCAGGTCTGTTTGCGCTGATGAGTCAGAGCGGAATGTATATACCGGCGGAGAGATCTGAGCTGCCGGTGTTCAACGGAGTTTACGCGGACATAGGAGATGAGCAGAGCATTGAGCAAAGCTTGTCTACGTTCAGCGCGCATATGCGGAATATAGTGTTTATACTCAGACGTGCGAAAAAAGGCTCGCTGGTTTTGCTGGACGAGCTGGGCGCGGGGACAGACCCCGAGGAGGGCGCTGCTCTGGCTCTGGCGATACTTAAAGAACTGCATGAGCGCGGAATAAAAGTTTTGGCGACGACGCACTACAGCGAGCTCAAAGCTTATGCGCTCACAACCCCGGGGTTTATCAATGCGAGCATGGAGTTTGACACAAAGTCTCTTATGCCGACTTTTAAGCTGATAATGGGCGTGGCAGGCGCAAGCAACGCTTTCTATATATCTAAAAAACTGGGGCTGCGGAGAGAGATAATAGACAGCGCGAAGAAATTTATGGACGAAGAGCGCCTGCAGTTTGATTCACTTCTGCTGGAAGCGCAGAAGGAGCGAGATAAAGCGAACCGCGAGCTGAAAAAGGCGTTCGAAATGCAGCAGCACGCGAAGGAAGTAGATGCAAAGGCAAAACAGCTTGAGAAAGAGCTGGAGCAGAAGAGAGAAAGAGAGCTGGAAAAAGCTCATAAGCAGGCTATGGAGATAGTGTCCAAAGCTCAGGAGGAGACGGAGCA
This sequence comes from uncultured Eubacteriales bacterium, assembly GCA_900545085.1. Taxonomy (GTDB): domain Bacteria; phylum Bacillota; class Clostridia; order Christensenellales; family Christensenellaceae; genus Scybalosoma; species Scybalosoma faecavium. The sequence goes on along the minus strand of UQXU01000075.1, from coordinate 6,716 downwards.
GATAATAAGCGACGTAAAAAAAATACGGAAAATGAGCGAAAGCGATACAACGCGCGCGGTAGAAAAAGCGCGCAAGTCTCTCAGCGGCAAAAAGGAAAATCTGCGCAGGCGCGAGCTCCCGAAGAAAAAAGCTCCCGCCGAGGCTGTGAATCCGAGTGGAATACTGGAAGGCGACACAGTTCATGTGAACTCAATAAACGCGGATGCAACTGTGGTAAAGCCGCCTGACGCAAAGGGGAATGTTCTCGTGCAGGCCGGTATAATAACTTTGAACGTAAAAGTTTCTGATTTGAGCAAGATAACGGGTAAACAGAAGAAAAAGGTAATGCGGACAGCTAAAGTTAATCTTACGCGCAAGACAGTTTATCAATCAATAAATCTTCACGGGTATAATGTAGAAGAAGGTCTGCTTGAACTGGATAGATATTTGGACGATGCGTTTCTCGCAGGTCTGAAGGAAGTCACGATAAATCACGGCAAGGGAACGGGGGTGCTTAGGAGCGCAGTTCAAAGATACCTGCGAACACATCCGCATGTCGATAAGTTCAGACAGGGAAAATACGGTGAAGGAGAAGAAGGCGTTACAGTTGTTACTTTAAAATAACGTCTTGTTCATACGATGTTCACATTTGGAGAGTAAAATGAAAGCGATAGTCAGTGCATGTCTTTTGGGTTATAAATGCAGATATGATGCGCGCTCGTGTTCCGAGATTTTGGATACAGAGGGTGAAGCTATACCCGTGTGTCCGGAATGCAGCGGAGGTCTCAGCATACCCAGATCTCCTTGTGAAATAGCAGGAGGAGATGGGGAAAGCGTGCTGCTTGGAGAAGCGAAGGTGCTTACGAAAGACGGGGAGGATGTTACCCGTCAATTTGTCATCGGTGCGAATATCACGCTGAGAACAGCTCTGGAAAACGGAGTTACGACGGCGTATCTGAAGAGCAAAAGCCCATCGTGCGGACTGGGCAGAATATACGACGGCGGCTTTAAAGGTAAACTTAAAGACGGCGACGGAGTTACGGCTGCGCTGTTAAAAAGAAACGGCATAAATATAATCGCAGTCGATTAAGGAGAAATATTATTTATGGTAAAGAATACAATACTGCTCATAGATGATGATGAGAATATATGTAAAGTTATAAAGCTCTATTTGGAAAAAGAGGGAATGGATATACACGTTGCCGGCAACGGCAAAGAGGGCATTGATATGTTTGCCCAGATTAATCCGGACCTCGTTTTGCTGGATATTATGATGCCGGGTATGGACGGTATGGAAGTGATAAAGCTCATAAGAAAAGAGAGCAACGTCCCCGTAATCATGCTGACGGCGAAGAGCGATACTTTTGACAAGGTATTGTCGCTTGAGATGGGTGCGGACGATTATATCGTAAAACCGTTCGAGCCTAAGGAGCTTATTGCGAGAATAAAAGCAGTGCTGCGCAGATCAGAACCCAGCGTGACGGAAGTAGAAACGATAAAATATGAGGATTTAGAAATCTCTTTATCGACTTACTCGGTAGTGTACAACGGAGAGAATATAGAGCTTCCGCCGAAGGAGCTGGAGCTGCTGTACTTTCTTGCGTCTCATCCCAACAAGGTGTTTACGCGCGAGCAGCTTCTTCAAAAAGTGTGGGATTTCGATTTCTACGGAGATTCGCGCACGGTGGATGTGCATATAAAACGTCTGAGAGAGAAGCTGGCAGGCGAGCATAATTGGCAGATAAAAACGGTTTGGTCTGTAGGATACAAGTTTGAGGTGAAATAAAGACTCATGAATCTTAGGTTGAGCAGAGAGGATACGCGCAAAAACAAGGAGGAGCGCACGCCGCTGATTCGCTTTAAGACGGTGCGCAGCCGTCTTTCTGCTACCTATTTTTTTGTTATTGCTTTTTGCCTTATAGCAGTTATGCTTTTTACAACATTTACTGTGAGACCGAATGAGATAGATAGTTGTAAACAAAACCTGACAGAAAGTGCGGAATCCATTTCAAAATTGTTGGATGAATACAGCTTCAATATAGACGACAGTTTGAAAAAGAATTTAGAGCAGATAGCTCGATATGATAATACTCAAATACTTATCGTTGACAGCTATGGCATAGTCAGATTTGAATATACCGGAAGTGCAGATCTGGCCAGCAATGAACAGAAATTGCTGGCGGTGCGTTCGGATATGCTCTCCGAGGCTCTCGCCGGACGCACGGTTTATAACGTAGGGTACGATAACGATATTTACGGCACGCCTGTAGTGTCTGTATGTATGCCGTATAGCTCGGGCGGAAATAATATAGCGGGAATACTTGTCCACACAAAGATGACGCGGTTCAAACAGATGATGTCGTATTTCTATGTTCAGATTTTGTTGTCGGGTGTAATTTCGGCTTTGCTGGCGTTTCTTCTTGTGATGCATTCATCTTATAAGATAAGCAAGCCTCTCCGCAAGATTAATCTCGCGGCGCGAGAACTCGCGCGGGGGAACTTTGAAAAACACTTGGATATTCAGGATGAAAACGAGATAGGTCAGTTGGCTGATACATTCAATATGATGGCGAACGAATTGCAGAAATACGAGTATACTCGAACCAGTTTTGTTGCTAACGTATCGCACGAGTTGAAAAGTCCGCTGACGTCTATACAAGGCTTTGTGCAGGCGATCTTAGACGATACTATAGAAGAAGCGGATAAGAAGCAATACATGGAAATTGTGCTTGCCGAAACAAAACGACTTAACACACTCATCGGCGATCTCTTGGATTTGGCTAAGTTTGAATCAGGTCAATTTCCGCTAAACAAGACGGAGTGGGACATAAATGAACTGATACGTCAGACGCTGATAAAGTTTATTACTAAAATTGAGGATAAATCTATAGAAGTAGTCGTAAATATTCCGGAGACGCACGACATAATATATGCGGATAAGGACAGATTTGCGCAGGTGCTTACGAACTTAATAGACAATGCGGTGAAATTCTGTCAGCCCGGAGGCGAACTAAAAGTCTGGACGCATAAGCTGGACGGCAAGATAAACGTAAGCATTTCTAATACGGGTCAGACAATACCGCCGGAGGATTTGCCTTTTGTGTTTGACAGGTTCTTTAAGGTAGATAAGTCGCACAATCGCAAGGCAGGAGGAACGGGTATAGGTCTGTCTATAGTTAAGAATATAATAATGCAGCACGGAGAAGATATTTGGGTTACGTCTAAAGCGGAGACCGGGACGATATTCACTTTTACAGTTTCACCAAAAGATCTTGAGCTTCAGAACCAGCGCGCAGCATTCAAATCCCGTTTTGATCATAAACCAAAAAGAGAGCGGGAAAAGGAGCAGCAGTCGCGCGAAAGGAGCAAGGCGAAACATAAATATCAAGCTAAAAAAGTTAAATCTTCTAATATAAAAGAATCTGAAGCTAAGCAGACTGAAACGCGGTCGGCAGTACAGGAACAAAAGGAGAGCGAAGATGCTGTTCAAAATATTCCTGAGCAGAATGCAGAACCCGAGATAAGCTTAGATACAGCTCCGCTCAATATTAAAGATTTGCCTGAGGTTGAAATGGCAGACTTAACTATAGAGCCTTCGGACGAAAAGGAAGGAGAATAAATGGCGATAGATAGATCAAATGAAGATACGGAGCTGTTTGAACGATGGCATTCTAAGCAGATTCCTCTCTCGGACGACGCTCCGCGAGCAGATAAAAAAGACAATTATACGCCTCCGAAACGTCAGCAGGATAGAACTGCCAAGCACATAAAGGCTAAAAAGCAAAAAAAGAAGCGTTCGAAAAAACCGCTTTTTATAATTATCGCAATTGTTGTGTTCGCTGCCGGCGTCCTTCTGGGGTGGTATCTGCAATCCGGCGCATTCTCAGGTTCAGGAGTTTTGTCAGATTTGGGCAAGCTGAACACGGGCTCTGAGATTTCTGCAAATTTATCTAATCCGATACCTGATTTAGCAGATCAGGCGATGGACAGTGTTGTAAGCGTTACTATGTATCGTTCGGGCGAAAGGCAGGGCAGAGGCTCAGGTTTCGTGCTGACCTCTAACGGATATATTGCGACGAACTATCATGTCGTCTCGGCAGGAGATTCTATAGAGGCTGAATTTAACGACGGAACTATATTGGATGCGGAATATATAGGCGGAGACGCAACGGCTGATGTGGCCTTAATAAAAGTAAATTCGGATACCTTGAAGCCCATATCCTTGGGAGATTCAGATACCCTGCGAGCAGGCGATCAGGTGTTTGCCATAGGAGATCCTCAAGGCATGGGAGTAAACCTGTCGAGAAGCGTTACTGTAGGTTACGTGAGCTCTGCCGCTCGAGAAATAACTTATAATGACGAAACACAGACTTTTATTCAGACGGATACGGCTTTGAACCCGGGCAACAGCGGCGGACCGCTTATCAACACGTCAGGCCAGGTCATAGGAATGGTCACTCTCAAAAGCTTGGTTTCCACTATGGACGCCAGCGGAGAAGTTATTAATGCGGACGGGATTAGTTTTGCAATACCAATAAACAAAGTTGTTGAGTTGGTACAGCAGGCGAGCAAGGATTATGAGGATATAGAATTTAAACCCGGACTCGGGCTTTATTATGCGGAAGTTACAGAAGATATACGTTCAGAGACGGGTCAGGACAATATGCCGGCGGGTCTCTATGTAGCAGGCTTTATGGGCGGGGGAAACGCCGCCGCTGCCGGCGTTGAGGTCGGAGATGTTATAACATCTATAAACGGTATATCTACAACTGAACAGGACGATGTATCGCAGATAATAAACAGCTCTAACGAGGGAGATCAATTGAACTGTGCTGTATGGAGAGACGGAGAAACTCTGGAAATAAGCGTTCCGGTAGGAAACTACAATAGAATGCGCGAGGTTATGAGTTGAACAATAATGCCGTATGCAGATGTGGAACTGCATACGGCATTTTAAAAACTGTATTATTTGTTCAGTATTGTTATTTCGTCTCCGGGATATATTTCGCATTTATTTATTGCGCGAACAAAAATGCCCTCCCGCGGCATTATGCACGCGCCTGTCTTTTTAGCTATTTCGCAGCCGCTGTGACATTGTTTGCCTATTTGTGTGACCTCCAAGACTGCGCTGCCTATGCGTATTTTCGTGCCTGTATTCAGAGTGTGAAGCGTTATTCCCTCGGTAGTTATGTTCTCAGCGAAATCACCGGGCTTGAGATCTCGTGCGAATTTGCGCATTTTTTCTATGCTTTCGTTAGCCAGCATACTTATCTGCCGGAGCCCCGGACCTGCGTGCGCGTCTCCCAGTACGCCAGAGTCGGGCGCCACGGTTATGCTCTCGACGGGTTTTTTTATTGTGCCTTTTTGCTCACTTATGTTGACGGAGATAACCTTAGCCATTCTATCCTCCTATCTGATACATTTGCCGTTTTCGCGGATTGGCTGTGCAGAATTCATGCCCCTGAGGTTTTGCGGAAACAGCAGTGAGAATAATCTCTTTTACGGCTTCTGTTCCCAAGCTCAGAGCAGGTTTGAGATCATACTGCAAATCGTGTCCCAGGCATGGCATTACGTAACCGTCAGACGTTATACGTATTCTGTTGCATTGGCTGCAAAAGCGGCATGAAAGAGGAGATATAAAACCTATTCTTCCGAGAAAGCCGTCTGCTGTGTAATCGACGGAGGGCGAAGCCGAATAACGTGGAGGTATTCGCCGGAGCTTGGGAAGAGCGCTGAGTATTTCATTCTGACTAATGCGCATATCAAAACGGCTGTTCAGCGGCCCTATAGGCATAAGCTCTATGAAGCGGACGTCGATGTCCCGATGCTTCGCGAGCTTGGCGAATTCGAGTATTTCATCATCGTTTACTCCGCGCATAGCGACGACGTTGAGCTTTATAGGCAGAAGCCCGACGCTTGAAGCTGTATCTATGGCAGAGAAAACCTCATTAAGCTCTCCGCCGTCAGTTATGCGGCGGTATTTTTCTGCGTCCAGAGAGTCTGCGCTTATGTTTATGCGGTTGAGTCCTGCTGCTTTCAAATCTGCGGCTCTTTTAGAAAACCCTTGAGCGTTAGTGGTGAGAGATATTTCCTTGAAGCCTGCTGTGCTTGCAGAAGCTATGATTCTTTCAAGATCTCTGCGCATGAGAGGCTCTCCGCCCGTTAGCCGCAGCTTGGTCATACCGAGTGATACAGCTGCCTGAATGATGACGCCGAATTCGTCTGCCGACAGTTCTGCCGTTGGATTTGCGCAGAGCTTGCTTTTGCAGTAGATACATGAAAGATTGCATTTTTCTGTAACGGACAGCCTCAGATATTCAGTTTTACGTCCGTATGCGTCCAGCATTTAAAGCTCCCTGTTATAATCTCCGCTTTTTCCGCCGCTCTTGCTCAGAAGCATTACGTCGGATATTATCATGCTTTTGTCCGCGGCTTTGAGCATGTCGTAGACTGTCAAAGCGGCTACGCTTGCGCAGGTCAGAGCTTCCATTTCCGCGCCGGTGCCATACGTACAGCTAACGGAGGAAACAATGCGTATTCCATCGTCTAAGTATTCAAAATCCACCGTAATTCCTGTGAGAGGCAGGGGGTGACAAAGAGGTATCAGATTTGATGTCTGTTTCGCTGCCATTATGCCTGCTATTCTGGCAGCGGGCAGAACGTCGCCTTTCTTATGCATGTCGAGCAGCTTTGCGGCGCAGGCGAGCGCGGTGAGTGCGCCGTCTCCGTCGGATAC
>UQXU01000074.1 GCA_900545085.1 uncultured Eubacteriales bacterium | reverse complement strand
ATAATGCCATAAAAAGCCGCGGGAAAATGTGCATTGACAGAGCTAATGTGCTATAATACAATATGACTTAACGATAATTACGCAGGAGGATATACATGCGATTGGTTAGTACGCAAAGCGCGGCGACAAGCGTTTCGCCGCTCGAAGCGGTTTTGAAAGGAATAGCGGAGGACGGCGGATTGTTCGTGCCGGAATTTTTTCCGAGTATAGACGAGAATCAGATGAAAAATCTGATAGGAAAAACATACCCCGAGGTAGCGGCGTATGTTCTGGCGTGTTATTTTGATATAAGAGAAGAAGTCTTGCTCGACATCACTATGGACGCATACGCGAGTTTTGACGACAAAAAGGTTGTGCCTATGGTAAAGCTGGGTGCGAATGAATATGTTATGGAGCTTTTCCACGGTCCGACGCTGGCGTTCAAAGACATGGCGCTTCAGGTTTTGCCCAGGCTTATGACAGAGGCTATACGCAGTCAGCAGTCTGATAAAAATGTATTTATACTTACGGCGACTTCAGGAGATACGGGAAAAGCAGCTCTGGAGGGCTTCGCGGGTGTGGATAATACTCGAATAGCGGTATTCTATCCCGAAGGCGGAGTTTCTGATATGCAAAGATTGCAGATGACCACCACGAAAGGCGATAATACAGACGTAATAGCTGTTCGGGGAAATTTTGATGATGCTCAGACAGGCGTTAAAAAGCTGTTTGCAGATAAAGATTTTAATAAGCGCATGGCAGATAAGGGATATGTGCTTTCGTCAGCCAACTCAATTAATTTCGGCAGACTTGCTCCGCAGATAGCATATTATTTCTTTGGGTACTTGCAGCTCGTCGCGTCAGGTGTGATAAAGATGGGCGGAAAGATAAACGTAACAGTTCCGACAGGCAATTTCGGAAATATACTCGCGGCCTATTATGCGAAGCGCATGGGTCTGCCTATCAACAAACTCATCTGTGCTTCCAATAAAAATAATGTTCTGACGGACTTCTTCGATTCCGGAAGATATGTAGTGACGAACAGAACCTTCTTCCGCACTATGTCTCCTTCTATGGACATTCTGATATCAAGCAATCTGGAGCGTCTCCTGTTTGAACTCATGGGCAGAGATTCCATGAAAGTAGCTGAAACGATGAAAAGACTGAAATTCAGCGGCGAGTATGTAATAGATATGTCTATGGTAAACGAAATGAAGGAAGAGTTCTATGCGGATTTCTGTGACGATCAGCGTACCTCTCGGACTATAAGAACCGTATTTGATCGTTATAAATATCTTATGGACCCGCATACTGCTGTGGCTCAGTGCGTATATGAGAATTACGTGAATGTCTCGAAAGACGAGACGCCTACTCTTCTGGTCTCTACGGCAAGTCCGTATAAGTTTGTACAGGATGTTCTGGAGGCTCTGACGGGCAGGAGAGAGGAAGATCCTTTTGCCGCAGCCAGAAAGGTCTCCGAAATATCAAAAACTTCCATGCCTGCTCAGATTGCAGAGTTGGAAAATGCAGAGATTGTTCATAAGTCCGTAGTAGACAAAGAAAATATGGGTAAGGCTGTAGAAGCCATAGCAGGGGGCGAAGAGATTTGAGTGAAAATAAAGATAAAAAAGTAATATTCAGCGGTATTCAGCCTTCGGGAAATCTGACGCTGGGGAACTATCTCGGCGCGCTGAAAAACTGGGTTACGCTGCAAAAGGAATACAACTGCTACTATTGCGTAGTGGATATGCATGCGATAACAGTTCGGCAGGAGCCGGCCGAGCTTCGCAAACGCTGCCTGGATCTCATGAGCATAATGCTCGCGGCGGGCGTAGATCCTAAGCAGAATACTTTGTATGTGCAGTCTCATGTCAGCGCTCATGCGGAGCTGGCTTGGGTACTGAACTGCTTTACCTATATGGGAGAGCTGAACCGTATGACGCAGTTTAAAGAAAAGGCTGCGCGTCATGCAGACAACCTGAATGCAGGTCTGTATACGTACCCTGTGCTTATGGCGGCGGATATTCTGCTGTATCGGGCTGATCTCGTTCCGGTCGGCGAGGATCAAAGACAGCACTTGGAGATAACACGCGATATAGCTGCCAGATTCAACAATATATACGGAGATGTTTTTGTAATTCCGGATGCGTATATCCCAAAAGCAGGCGCGCGCATAATGAGTCTGCAAGAGCCTGAAAAGAAGATGAGCAAATCAGACCCTAATGAAAATGCGTTTATTGCGATACTCGACGATCCGGATACTATCCGACGTAAGCTGAAGCGCGCGGTCACAGATTCTCAAACAGAGATACGCCTCAGCGAGGATAAGCCGGGGGTGAGCAATTTGCTTTCAATTTATGCTGCCGTCACGGGTCAGACTCCGGAGCAGGCGGAAGCATACTTCGCAGGCAAAAACTACGGAACGCTCAAGAGTGAAGTGGCGGATGCAGTGGTTGCTGAGCTTGAGCCGCTTCAGAAGAGATACAAAGAGATACGGGCTGACAAAGCGTACCTCAACGAAGTGATATCCGAGGGCAGTGAGAAGGCTGCTCGGACGGCGTTCAAAACTCTGGCAAAGGTTCAGCGCAAGGTGGGCTTCGGAGCGAAAAAACTGTAAGCATATATATTAAGATAAAGTGTGAAAAAGCGCTCTGAGATATTATATCAGAGCGCTTTTTGAAATTTGCAGCTATTTTAAAATCCCAGATCCTCATCGACGAGTATAAGCTTGATACGCCCCGGGTGTCGACTGTATCGAGTGACTAAAAATTGACAGCATATGGTGTCGGGGGATTTACAGTCGAAGCATGCTCCTGTTTTTTTACATGGGGTCTCTATGTCGAAACGCTGAGCGTTAATGGGCGCGGCCTCGTTTCTCGCGCGGCTCAGCGCGTCCTTCGCAGAGTGGACGACTTTGTTTATTCCTGCGATTATTATTACATGAGCGGGACCGAATGCAATCGCTGCTATTCTGTTTCCTATGCCGTCGATGTTGACGATTATGCCGTCTTCGCTGATGGCGTTGCAGCTTGTCAGGAAATAATCGCAGGAGAATATATCGCGCATCAGCTTTTCTTTTATTTCGGGAGAAGCCGCGGCGTCTCTGTTTATTTCGATGTAATTGCCTTGTATCACAGCGTCTTTTAATCCGATTTCATCTATAGTCATAGAACCGCCCCAGCCTACAGAGCTGCCCTCGGGGATCATGGAGAGAGCGAGGCTTCGCGCCTCATCCTTGCCTTCGGCGTAAAACGCTTCGATGTTTCTGTCTTTGAGTTCCTTTATCAGCTTTTGTGCAAGCATTGAGTTTCTTTTGACTCTGTTTTCGTTCATTATTATCATCTCCTTGGGTTGATATAGTCGAAAATTCTTAGAATAAAGGTATATATGCGCATACTACTGCCAATACGACAGAAGGTAAAAGATTTGCAACCTTGATTTTTTTATCCCATATGAGATTCAGACCGACGCAGAATATCAGTACAGAGCCAACTAAAGAGAGATTGTTTAAGGCTGCGTCCGTCATGATGGGCTCTATGAATGCGGAAAGAAGAGTAATCGCTCCTTGAAAAATAAAAACAGGTATTGCGGAGAACATACAGCCCTTGCCTTTGGACGCGGTCATTATCAATATTATTATAAAGTCTATCATGGCTTTAGCTGCAAGTATTGAGGGATCTCCGTATATTCCGTCTCGTATAGCCCCGACTATAGCCATAGCGCCTATGCAGACTGTGAGAGATGCTGTTACGAAAGCGTCTACAAAGCTAAGGTCTCCTTCGCTTTTAGATATGCGTTTCAGCCATTCTCCGAATCGCTGCATGCCGTATTCGATATTTATTATTTCTCCTATAATAGAGCCGAGTGCAACGCTGACTATGAGTATCATGCTTCCGCTGCTTACGAGACCGTCGGCGCCCAAGGTCAGCATTTTTTCCATGGCTCCGCCGATACCGATAAATAGTATACAAACGCCTGTAGCGCGCATGAGAGTATCCTGATAGCGCTGTTTCATCTTTTTTCCGAACAGCATTCCGCATATTCCGCCGAGCAGAATGCCGACGGCGTTTATAATAGTTCCGAGACCGGGCATAAAAAGGCTAGCTCCGTTTTTTGTATAAAATTAAAAAGTTTAAATACTAAGACGCGCGGTATTAGTATGCTTATTGTTTGACAACTAATCATAGTTAAATGTTCAATATTACTTTCGTAATTATATCACAGAATTATATCACAAAACAAAGTCCAACGCTATGCTTGCATGTTTTTGTCATTAAAAAGCACTCCGCCCGGAAAGCGGAGTGCATATATTTCTTAAAATAGCATTTTAGAGATTAGCTTTGCCGTTGCAGCCGAGTACGTTGACAATCTTGTGCTTTACCATAGCTTTTATAGCTTCTCTGGCGGGGGAGAGATATTGTCTCGGGTCGAAATCTGCCGGATGCTCAGCGAGGTATTTGCGGATTGTAGCGGTCATGGCGAGACGAAGGTCAGAGTCGATGTTGATTTTGCATACCGCGCTCTTAGCGGCCTGACGCAGGAGATTTTCGGGCACGCCTTTTGCACCGGGCATATTCCCGCCGAATTCATTTATCATATCGACAAATTCGGGGATAACGGAAGAAGCGCCGTGCAACACGATGGGGAACTCAGGCAGCTTTTTGACTATCTCATCGAGAATGTCAAATCTCAGCTTAGCTTCGCCTTTAAACTTGTAAGCGCCGTGGCTTGTTCCTATCGCGATAGCGAGGGAGTCTACGCCTGTGCTCTCTACGAATTCTATGACTTCGCTCGGCCGAGTATAGGATGCGTCCTCAGAATCTACTTTAACGTCGTCCTCTACGCCGGCGAGTCTGCCCAGCTCACCTTCGACTACGACGCCGTGGTCGTGAGCATATTCTACTACGCGCTTTGTCAGCTCGATATTTTCTTTAAAGGGTAAATGGGAACCGTCTATCATTACGGATGTGAAGCCGCCGTCTACGCAGCTTCTGCAGGTTTCAAAGGAATCGCCGTGGTCGAGATGCAGGCAGATGGGAAGACCTGTTTCTTCTATCGCAGCTTCCACGAGCTTGCGCAGATATGTGGGGTTAGCGTATTTTCTCGCGCCTTTGGATACCTGCAGGATGAGCGGAGCGTTTTCTTCCTTCGCGGCCTCAGTGATACCCTGTATGATTTCCATGTTGTTTACATTGAAAGCACCTATGGCATATCCGCCGTGGTATGCTTCCTTAAACATTTTAGTAGATGTGACTAATGGCATTGTCGTACCTCCTTGTTAAAATAGCATATGACTTTACCAAACTTTGCTGTACTTTAATTGTGACGTTATTTTGCGCTCACGTCAAGTGTTTTTATGCAAATATTTTGCCTTTTGAAGCAAAAAAGGGTATAATAGTTTGAGTATATCAGAGCGGAGAGCAGCATTGCAGGAAGCTAAGACCGGATGCAGCGGCGGACGTGTTCTGACGTCCGTTTTAGGTTTCTCTGTCTCTCAAAGAATGTTAAGGAAAACGGAGGCACTGATGAAAAATCTTATTTCCATAGTAGTGCCCTGCTTTAATGAGCAGGAAGTGCTGCGCCAGACATATGAGCGCCTGCATGCGGTCGATATACCCGGCTGCGACAAGGAGCTGGTGTTTGTGAACGACGGCAGCAGAGATAAGACTTTAGATATACTAAAGCAAATTGCGAGCGAGGATGATGAAGTCCGAGTAATAAGCTTTTCACGAAACTTTGGGCATCAGCCCGCGGTCACAGCGGGTACGGCAGAGGCAAAGGGAGACGCCGTGGTTATCATAGACGCAGATCTGATTCCGGATATGGTCGAGCTTTGGCGCAGGGGCTATGATATTGTGTACGGAAAGCGCACCAAGCGTCATGGCGAGACATTCATGAAGAAGTTTACGGCTTGGGGGTATTACCGCTTTTTAGGAATGATGGGCGGAGATTACATCCCGAGAGATACGGGAGACTTCCGTCTTATAGACCGCAAGGTGGCGGATATGCTCGGAGAGATGAAAGAACATAATCGCTTTCTTCGCGGCATGACCGCATGGGCAGGCTTTTCCAGTATTCCTCTGGAATATGTCCGCGATGAGCGTGCGGCAGGCGAGACAAAATACACGCTTAAAAAAATGTTCAAGCTGGCAGGCGACGGGATAACGGCGTTTTCCTCAAAACCTCTGAAGCTCCCGATGATGCTCGGCGCAGTCACATGTATCCTTGCATTAGTATACCTCATTTTGTCCATAATACTCACGGCGACAGGAACTTGGCCTTATATGCACATAATATTTTCGCTTCTTTTCCTGCTCGTCGGCGGATTGTTCGTGTCTTTGGGTATAATGGGCCTGTATATCAGCAGGATATATGACGAAGCGAAGGACAGACCGCATTATATCGTAAGAGAGAGATACGGATTTAAGTAGAAGAAAAAAAGGAGAAAAGCGATGACGGATCCCAGATTAAGGCAGCTCGCAGAAAACCTCGTGAGATATTCGTGCAGGATAGAACCGGGTGAGAAAGTGCTCATAGAAATATTTGACTGTGAGGATATAGTCGCGCAGGAGCTTGTAGCGGCGGTATATCGCGCAGGCGGACAGCCGTTCGTGAACATGATACGTTCCAAGGTTCAGCGCGCATGGCTCATGGAGCTGACTGAAGAGCAGGCTCGCGCTCAGCTCAGATGGGACGAGGCGAGAATGAAAGAGATGGACGCTTACATAGCGTTTCGCGGAAACGACAATGCGAGTGAAAATGCCGACGTGCCCAGAGAGCGCATGAATGTATACCAGACGATATACAGCAATCGTGTGCATTCCGAGATACGCGTTCCCAGGACGAAATGGGTGGTGCTGCGGTATCCCAATTCCGCAATGGCTCAGCAGTCGGGCATGAGCACGGAGTCCTTCGAGGATCTGTACTTTAAAGTTTGTAATTTGGATTATGCTAAAATGTCTCGTGCCATGACTCCTCTGGCAGAGCTTATGAACAGGACGGACAGAGTAAGGCTTGTCGCCCCTGATACGGACATATCTTTTTCTATAAAAGGCATACCCTCTGTGAAATGCGAAGGACACATAAATATCCCGGATGGAGAAGTATACACGGCGCCTGTGCGCACCAGTGTAAACGGAAAAATAAAGTATAATGCCCCGAGTTTTTATCAGGGTTACAAATTTGAAGATGTATCGTTCACGTTCAAGGACGGAAAAATAATCGAAGCGCACGCTAACGACGATAAGCGCATAAACGAAGTGCTGGATACTGATGAAGGAGCGAGATATATCGGAGAGTTTGCATTGGGCGTTAATCCGCATATAAACAAACCTATGGGAGATATACTCTTTGACGAAAAAATCTCAGGTTCGATACATTTTACGCCGGGTAATTGTTACGAGAAAGCATACAACGGAAATAAAAGCGCGATACATTGGGATCTGGTGCTGATAATGACGCCGGAATACGGCGGCGGAGAGATTTACTTCGACGATGTACTTATCCGTAAGGATGGGAGATTCGTGCTCGACGAGCTGAAGGATCTCAATCCGGAAAAATTGAGCTGACAAAAACGCAGCATAAAAAAATAACCTCCTGCAAATGCTAAGCATATCATTACGCAGGAGGATTTTTTATGTCTATAAAAGTTGGGATAAACGGCTTCGGCAGAATAGGACGCATTGTCTTTAGAATTGCTTTTGAACAAAAAGACATGGAGATTGTGGGGATAAACGATCCGTTTCTCGATGCGGCCTATATGAAATATCTGCTGAAATACGACAGTGTTCACGGCAGATACCCTCGAGAGGTTGAAGCTCTGGGAAATGCGCTTGTGGTAGACGGAAAGCGCATAGACGTGTTTTCGGTTAAAGACCCGTCTGCGATACCGTGGGACAACTGCGGTGCAGAATACATAATAGAAGCTTCGGGCGCGTTTACAAAAGCGGAAAAGGCAAGAGCGCATATAGAAGCAGGAGCAAAAAAAGTAGTAATTACGGCTCCCAGCTCTGACAGTCCGATATTTGTTATGGGAGTGAATGAGGAAGCTTATTCTCCGGATATGGACGTGGTCTCGAATGCGTCCTGCACGACTAACTGTCTGGCTCCGTTGGTCAAGGTAGTAAATGATAAATTCGGTATAGAAGAAGCGCTGATGAGTACCGTCCATTCTATGACGGGAAGTCAGAAGGTGGTAGATTCTCCCGCAGGCAGAGATTGGAGAGCAGGCAGGAGCGCGTCGCATAATATTGTTCCCGCGACTACAGGCGCAGCGAGTGCAGTGGCTAGAGTCATTCCTGAGCTGGAAGGCAGGATAACGGGCATGGCGTTTAGAGTTCCTACTCTTGACGTATCTGTTGTGGATTTGACTGCCAGGCTGAAAACTCCGGTTACGATAACGGAGCTGAATGCCGAAATAAAACGTGCAAGTGAGAACGAAATGCGAGGAACTATAGGCTATACTGAGGATAAAGTCGTATCGTCTGATTTTATAGGCGATGCTCAGACGTGCATTTTCGATGCGGCGAGCACGATGCTGCTTGGCGACAGATTCTGCAAGCTGGTCGCATGGTATGACAACGAGTATGGATATTCAAATAAGGTAGTTCAGCTCACAAAGTATATAGCGGAGCAGAAATAATTCGTGCAAACACACCTCGGCGCAGATGTTTTCTTCGTCGGGGCGTTTTTTATTATAAAGGTTTTAGGAGAGGAATGCAGGCTGCACGTAGAAAGCAATGCCGCTGCAACAACACATAATATTAATAAAAAAACGATTATTTTTTTCATATTTTACTCCGCTTAAAAAATATATAGAATTTAATTATATAGATGATGTAATTATATATCTTTAAAAGATTTAAGTCAACAAAAA
>UQXU01000073.1 GCA_900545085.1 uncultured Eubacteriales bacterium | reverse complement strand
TCAAAACCCTTGATTCTACGGGGCTTTTCCGGTTTGTCGTAATTATACCGTAAGGGCATACCTACATCACCAATCTTCTGTATGCAGGTGTTGACCCCAAGACGGTCCAGTACCTTGCCGGACATGAGAACAGCAAGACAACTATGGACATCTATGCAAGAGTAAAGTATAATAAACCAGAACAGCTATTCGATGTAGTAAATTCTGCATTTCATCAAGCTGTCCCCTCGTAAAAGTGGCCTGTTTTTTGGTTAAGGAATAGGACAACCGAGGGGCCGAGGCTCAAAAAAGCCCGGAATATCAAGGAAAATCATCGCTCAGACGATTGAAATACGGCCTCAAAGCCGCTCGTCGCGCGCCTCAGTTCTCCAAGAGATAATCTTTTCGGTTATTACGCGCTCACTCATGTGGGCGCTTTTTTGTATCTTTATTTTACTTTTACTGAAAGACTAAATTTCATGCAAACATGCGCCTGCGCATTGCAAATCCATGCTAAATAATCATTACGTTAATCTGCGTTGCTTGCCGCAACGGAGTGAATAACAGTATAATCAACCCATCAAAAGCAAGGAGGTACTTGTATGCTGGGAGATAAGATAATATAAAAGCGCTCCGAAAGAAGAAGGGTTACTCACAGGAAACGCTCGCAGAGCATCTTCATGTGGTGAGACAGACAATTTCAAAATGGGAAAAACAGCTTTCTGTGCCGGACGCAGAGATGCTGGAACGTATCGCAGAAGTGTTTGAAGTCCCCGTCAGCACGCTTCTCGGCAAGGACATACCGGATAATGCCGAAAAGGCAGAAGAAAACAGAGAAAGTGAAGTTGCAAAGCAGCTGGCCATCCTGAATGAGAGCTTGGCCAGACAGAGCGTCCGGCGCAAGACAATTATTAAAAAAAGCGCTATCGGTATAGCGATTGCCCTTTTTGTGCTGATAATCGCCTATATGTTCTTCTATTGGCGCTTTCATATCCTTCCGCGGGAGAACGCAGTGCTTACGACAACGACGCTCACTTGTGAGCTTGATGGTGAAACCTACACCTACGGAGTGACCTACGATGAGAATTTTCAAATCTGGTATGAGGGCGGGGACGCTTTTATTTCACATCACGTCCAGACGGATAAGTATGATGACGCCAACGTGTTGATTGCCCAAATCGAGGATTACTTTACCGACCGCGGAGGCACTTGCAAAACAAAGATTGAGGATGAGCCGCAAACCGCGCAGGCAGAAAATCAATAAAGCAGCTTGGCAAACTGTTTTCGAAAATCTCCGGCGAACATTATTAAGCAAGCAATAATCTTTCGGATTATTTCGCGCTCACTCATGTGGGCGCTTTTTTATCTTTATTTTTCTTTTACTTACTTTTATTGAAAGACTAAATTTAACGCAAACATACGCCTGCACATTACAAATCCCTGCTAAAATTAATACGGCAAACATTCGGCTCGACATGCGATGTGCAAGGAGGGATTTTTCAGCATGGCTAAAACAGAACGCCGCCCGCAAGTTCTGCTGCTCGGCAACGGTCTCAATCAGGCCTACGGTGCTTCTTCATGGGATCAGCTTATGAAAACACTTTCCATCCGCACAGATCTCCCCGATAAGCTAAGCATACCGCGCCCTCTCCAGGCAGTCCTCGTGACAAACGACACGGTTGACACAACTATGAAGCGCCACGCGAACGCTCTTTACGGCGGGGCGGACAATCCTGAAATGGCAGATATACTGCGCCGGCTTCTCTCTATCGGCTTCGATCATATTCTGACAACAAACTACAGCTACGAGCTGGAGGACGCCGCTCTTCCCGGCGTGGCAAAAAGCGAATACAAGCTAAAAAAGCTGATGCGGCATACGAGCGAAGTATCCCGCGCCAACTCTAAATATCTGCTGCATACTTATAACGAGGTTGAATACAACGGCAAAACAAACAACATCTGGCACATCCACGGCGAAGCGCGCAAGCCCGACAGCATGATAATAGGTCATTACTATTATGCCAACTTGCTGTACCGCTACAGAAGCCTTTTGAATAAACACAGCGCTTCGCATTTTAAGCAATCCGGAAAAATCACCAGTTGGCTGGACGCTTTTGTAGCAGGAGACATATATATACTCGGATTCGGCTTCGACGTGTCTGAAATGGATCTATGGTGGCTTCTCAATAGAAAAAAATGTTCCGGCGCGGGAGATGTTTACTTTTTCGAGCCGGAAAACTGTATATTCGACGAAAAGGCAGAGCTTCTCAAGCTTTTCAACGTTCGGCTTTGCAGCTTTGGTTTCAGAAAAAAAGATGTGAATTATATAGACTTTTACAAAACGGCCATAGCCAAGCTGGAAGATATGATGTTGACAGAATAATCAGCTGCCCACATTGTTCATTATCATATCCGCAATTTCTTCTGTGCTGACATCCGTATCCTTCATGAGCCAGTATAGCATTATCCCCCAGCTCCCCATGCTCTTATATATGTACTCGTATTTTGCATCTCGTTTTTCCTGTATTGCATTCATACGATTTCGTTCGTCTAAAGATCTGCGTCCCATCTCGATAAGAAACTCCTGCTGTAAATTCAGGTCTTCGCTTCTGTCAAACAGCACGCGCAGCGTCGCTCTCTTCTCGTACATATAATCCAGAAGATTTTTTATCGCCGTTCTGCCCTCTTTTTTATTTTCCGCTCTGTCTCCCCCTTTGGCAGGCAGGTCTTCCAGATATGAGGACATCTCCGCAATTATAGTCTTTTCGAGCTTTTTAATCTGATCATGAGGATTGTCATAATGAGCATAATACGTAGATCTGTTTATGTCAGCGCGATCACATATTTCTTTGACTGTGATTCTGGACAGAGGCTTCTCTCTCAAAACCTCGAGCAGACTTTCATTCAAAACCATTTGTGTATATTTAACTCTCCTGTCTCGCGACATTTTTTCTCCCCCGCTTTTACATATTTTCTGTTTGTTCATTTCTAATATATATCAGCTAAACAATAAAGTCAATAAAACACATGCAGCTGTTTTTTAAATTATTTATATTTTAAACAACACATTTAGCATATATGTTGTTTAACTTACAAAAACTTATAAATTAATGGTTGAATGACCTATACAAATGCTGTAAAATACTCTCTGAAAACGCCCAACATATTGTCGGGTGTTTTACATTACGTCTATCAAGGAGGAGAAACATGACTACTTCTGAAACTCCAATAGCAGGTAAGCAGCGCACGCTGATGTTTGTCACTCTCATGCTAGGCATGGTGGCGTCCGCCATGACTTCGTCAGCAGTCAACAACGCCCTGCCCAGCATCATGTCAGATTTCAGCGTAAACGCAGCCACTGCACAATGGCTCGTCAGCGCATACAATCTGGTCTCCGGTATCATGATCCCGGCGACTGCTTTTTTAATTAAGAGATTTAAAAACAAAACACTGTATCTCGCGTCTATTATACTTTTCGCCGGCGGGTCTTTAATATCCGGCGTTTCTTTTAACTTCGTTATGCTGCTCGCGGGCAGAGTTTTGCAGGCCTGCGGCTATGGCATAATGCTGTCGTTCATACAGGTTCTCCTTCTCGGCATTTATCCGCCCGAAAGACACGGCTTCATAATGGGAATATACGGTCTCGCAGGTATGGTCGCTCCTGTTATCGCGCCTACTCTCACAGGATTCATAATAGATTCCATGGGATGGCATATGGTATTTATACTGTTCGCCGCAATCGCAGCGATAGACATAGTACTTGCATTTATATTCGTCAAAAATATTACAGATACCGTAAAAGAACAATTCGACACAATCTCCATGATTCTTGCCGCAATAGGCTTCGTTGCAATAATAATGGGTTTGAGCAATATGTCTTCCTATCCTTTCTTCAGCGTCAACTGCGGATTGCTGATACTCGTAGGCGCAATTTCACTTGTAGCCTTCACTTTCAAGCAGCTTAAATCCAAGAAAATACTGCTGAACCTGCGCGTGTTCAAGATACCTACTTTTACTATCTCAGTTATTCTGAACGCACTGGTATATTTTATACTCATGGGCAACTCGGTGCTGCTGCCTCTGTTTATACAGGATCTCCGCGGCTTCTCCGCAGTAGATTACGCTTTTATAACTCTGCCCGGGTCTATAATTTCCGCTGTGACTTCACTCGCAGCAGGAAAACTATTCGACAAGCTCGGAGCTAAAATACCGCTGAGCTTCGGATTCGCTCTCATGATAATCGGAAGTGCAATGCGCTTTGGTTCCAACGCAGCTACATCCATGTTTACAATAGGCTTCTCCTATGCTCTGACAAACTGCGGCTCCGCATGCATAATGATGCCCGCTACCACCTTCGGCCTCAGCAGACTCAGCAACGACGACAGAGTTCACGGCTCTGCCATCCTTTCCACTCTGCGGAACATCTTCGGCGCAATGGGTTCAGCTCTGTGCGTCGTAATCATGTCACTGGTTGCCTCCGGCATGACATCCTCCGGCTCTGCAGAAGCTCAGATGAGCGGCATGTCATTCACTTACATCATTCTTTGCGCTATGAGCGTAGTCGGAATTATAGTCGCTATTTTCAGTGTAAAAGGCAAAAAGAAGCTCGCCTAAGCAAATAAAAAAACCTTGACAATCCCATACATCATGCTATACAATGATGCTGTATTGGGCATTAGCTCAGCTGGCTAGAGTGCCACACTGGCAGTGTGGAAGTCACCGGTTCGAATCCGGTATGCTCCACCAAAGCAATCAAATCCGAACCCGATGCTAATGGGTTCGGATTTGTTATATATTTCAGCATTTCCCAGAATAAAGCATAAAGCAGAAAGTGCAAAAAATAAACGCCAATACATAGCTCCTCCATAATCACTTAGTTTATTGGAGAGGCCTTCTATTATCCGGATGAGCTGTGATATAATGAAAAATATGCCAAGGAGGTATAATCTGTGATTCCGATAATTATAATGGCTATTGAAAACGAAAATGACAGAGAGTTCATGATTCGTTTGTACGAAAAAAATAAAAAACTGATATATTATACAGCTCAGAGCATTGTACGTGATAAATATATTGCAGAGGAGATAGTTCAAAATACTCTTGTAAAACTAATTGAAAATATTGAAAAAACAAGACAAATAGAATGCTGCGTTTTACCCGCTTATCTCGTCATATATGTTAAGAGAATATGCTTTGATTATTTAAAACATAAAAAGGTCGAAAACAAACATACGGCTCATAGCATTAATGATGAACGACTTAATTTTGAATACGAAGACGCGGACTTTAATGTTGAAAATTCTGTTTTGCTGAAGCTCGATGTAGAAAAGCTGAAAGGTCTTTTGGTGCAGCTGCCTGACAAATATAGAGATTTATTGAATTATAAATATCTCTTAGAGTTGACAGATGCAGAAATCGCGGAACTCATCGGAATCAAGAAGGATAGCGTAAGGCAATATCTTACCCGCGCCCGCAGAGCGGTTTATGCTCTGTATCAGGAGGATGGAAATGACTGAACACATTAGGGAATATGAAGACGCTCTATTTAAGGCAGCGATTTATGAGATGGCTAAAGATGAGAGCAAGGTGCTCATGGACAAAATGAATCTCCAAGAAGCCGAGGCGCCTTCAGAGCTTTTAGATAAGCGAGTTCACAATATGATGGCTACTGAATTAAAAAAGAGCAGAACAAAAAAATTCGGCAAAAAAGCACGCAAAACAGCGATGCGCGCTGTTGTTGTCATTATGGCAATCGTAACAGTAAGCTTTACCGTTACTATGTCTGTGGAAGCCCTCAGATCACGTTTCGTCAGCTTTCTCATGACGTTTACACCGAGATATACAGAGTTACAGTTGCAAGAATATGATGAAAACGGGAATGTACTCGAAGGCGGGCAGCCTATAAAAATGAAGGATGTTTATGTACCATCTTATATTCCGGCCGGCTTTGAGATTATATCAATGAATACGTATAACTCCGAATCTGATATAGTATACCAAAACGACAAGGGAGAGCAAATTTCCTTTACCTCAGCGTCCGGCACTTCTGTTACACAGGTCGACACAGAAAATGCCGATAATATCGAAACGATCGATATTTCAGGCAGCAAAGGACTGCTTGTGGAAAAAGAAGGGCTCACCACTGTTATTTGGTCGGCCGGCAATCATTATTTCGTGCTTATGAGCCAGCTCAGCAAAGAGGAAACGATAAAAATAGCTAAAAGCGTCGTAAAAGAAAAATAAATTAAAAAAATATCAAAAACAGTGTTGCACATTGCCCTACTTAGTCGTTATATGTATTAGAAGCATAAAACAAGGAGGGCTTTTTATATGAAAAAATTATTATATATTTTGCTTGCCATGGTTATGACGTGCATAGCTATTCCGACTTTGGCGGCTGAAATCACGTCGGGCGAGGATGCAGGCTTGATTATTACTGAGCGTTTTGTCAAGCTTAGCGAGGCCAAAGCAGGAATTAGTATTAACAACAAAACAGCAACATGCACAGGTCTTGCAAAAGCACAGGACAGCAGCTTTAAAATTAATATCACCATGAGATTGCAGCAAAAGTCGGGGACAAGCTGGAACACAATTTCGACATGGACCGGCACGGGATCAGGGCTTACGGGTGCAAGATTAAACAAAACAAAAAACTCGCTGTCTTCGGGAACATATAGGACGAGTCTCTATGTGAGTGTATTTGATTCCAACAATAAATTTGTTGAAAGCACAACTGTCAATTCCGCTTCAAGCATCGTGAAATAACGGCGCTTATTGTTCAAGGGGCTTTTGATAAGATTATTTCAGTATCTTTACCAGCTTAAGGAGATATTTTTCAATAAGGGGCGCCGCCCCGTCATTCAACAAGTGAACGAGAGGCGAAACCTCTTAGGGCTTCAGTGGCGGATTGTACCGCCACTGAAGACTTAGATGGAACCCGCCGCCTATAGAGGCGGGGAGACATCTGTTCGCGGTTATATTTCCTAAGCTGGTATTATACGCCAGCAATTATACAAAACAATAGCTCTCAACCGGCATAGGTCGAAATATTTGAAATGGAGATGCGTTTATATGTTATCAAATTTGATTGAATTGGTTGGATTGCAATTATCACAAGTGATACAATGGGAGCTTATAGTGCTTCCTATATATTTGATTGCAAGAATTATATTAATAAAGCGCTCAGCCAAAACTATTTCCGGCATTTTTTGCAGGAGAGAAGCCTTACTTCTGGTTTTTTGCTTATATATAGTGTTTTTACTATCAATAACTATACTACCTCATTTTTCAGAAAGCCTGAAATTATACTATCCTGACGGCACCTTTGGGACAGAAAAAATCACATGGGAATACATAACTGCTATAATCACACCCGGAAATATTTTCTGCAGTGCAGCTCATTCTTTTCAATATAATGGAGGAATGTCTTTTTTGATAAACATTTTAGGAAACATCATCCTGTTCATCCCTTTCGGGTTTCTTTTTTCTATGCTATATAACAAATCTATAAAAGCAAATCTGATATTAGGTGTGAGCTTATCTTTATTTATTGAAATCTTTCAATTATTTACTCCGCGCGCTTCTGATATTGATGATGTATTTCTCAATGCAGCGGGAATGATGATTGGCTGCATTGTTTTTCGTAAAATTATAAAAATCAATAAAAATAAAATTTAACTATTCTGATATTGTATCGAATATAGAATGAGTATCTCAGACGCAGCGCGGCCCGTCCCACTGCCATTCTATCTTTGCCTTCACGCCTGCATTCAGCACATACACTATTTTTAGCCGCCGTCCCTATTGCAAAATCAGGCTTGCTATGATATAATGCGGGATGTATGACTACAGACGGTCCGCTGCACATGCTGCAAGAACGCCTGAATATAAAGGAGAAAAAACACAATGCACGAACTTATCAAATTCGTAGAACAGTCCCAGATCCGCACAGACCTGCCCGAGCTTGAGATCGGCGACCTGATCAAGGTTTACCTGAAAGTCAAGGAAGGTCAGCGCGAAAGACTTCAGCTTTTCGAAGGCTACCTCATCGCTCGTCAGGGCGGCGGCGTAAGAGAAACTATCACAGTTCGCCGCGTATCCTATGGTATCGGCGTAGAGAGAGTTCTCCCGCTCAACTCCCCCAAGATCGACCACATCGAAAAGGTCAGAAGCGGTAAGGTTCGCCGTGCTAAGCTCTACTATCTGCGTGACAGAATGGGCAAGGCTGCTAGAATCAAAGAAAGATAAGGCTGTCAAGCCATCTGCGCGGGCGTTATGCTTCCGCGCAGTTTTTTTACCGACTTTTAATTACTCCAACGGAGATTTAGCATGAATATAAATTGGTACCCCGGGCACATGACAAAAGCGCGCCGCGCGATCGCTCCTAAGCTCAAGCTCATAGACATAGTAATAGAGGCGCTGGATTCCCGAGCACCGCAAAGCAGCATAAACCCAGACTTCGACGACTTGATGCAGGGCAAAACTCGAATCAAAGTCTTATGTAAGTCGGATTTGGCAGATCCTGCGGTGACGCGCGAATGGCTGGCATACTTCAACAGGCAGGGTATTCCCGCCGTCAGCTATTCCACCCGCTCGCCCGCCGCTCCGCTCCGCGCGGCGATAGAAAGCTCCGCCGCCGACATATACGAACGCTACCGACAGAAAGGTATGAAAAAAACTGTGCGCTGCTTAGTCTGCGGCATACCCAACGTCGGTAAATCCGCCATGATAAACCGACTCGCCGGCAGCAAGCGCGTAAAAGAAGGCAACAAGCCCGGAGTTACGCGAGGCCTCACGTGGGTCAAGCTGGGCGACTATCTGGAGGTCATGGACTCTCCCGGTCTGCTCTGGCCAAAAATCGAGACCGAAGAGCAGGGCGCTGCCCTCGCTCTGATAG
>UQXU01000072.1 GCA_900545085.1 uncultured Eubacteriales bacterium | reverse complement strand
GCCGAAAACCGCTTTATTATTCCATCCTCTACTTCATATACACTCGCAAAAGACACTCTTGATATCGCCAAAGCTTCCCGCGCACCCACTTTCTTATAGTAGTACGACGGAATATATCTCGGCACGAGTATTTCCGCTACAAGCTCTCCTTTTCGCAAATTCAGCTGCTTGCGTCCCAAATAAAAATCCTCTATGTTTATCGTTCTCTCTCCATCTTTAGACAGAAGCTTTATTTTGCTGTCCGCCGCAAAGTGAACAAGAACCGTGTCCGCCTTTGCCGTTCCGTTTGCAACATTTCCGCCCATCGTACCTATATTTCGTATTGCCGGAGCCGCAATGCGAGAGAGCGCCTCTTTCAAAATATCAGGCACATCAGGATGCTCCAAAGCCTCCGTAAACGTACATGCAGCCCCTATGCGTACATATTCACTGTCCGTCTGAATGCTTCGAAGCTCGGGCAGTTTTCCTATGAAAAGATAATCCAAACTATCATCGCCTTCGACCATCAGATCCGTGCCTCCGGCGTATACGGTCAGCTCATTCGACGCCAACTTTTCCAGCGCTTCGCTCAAATCTCTAGGTATAAAGCCCGCCATATTACTTCTCCTCCTCTGCATAAGGATAGCTCTTGGATGCTGACACGATGGCATTCACTATAGCGTTATAGCCGGTACAGCGGCACAAATTCCCGCTTATCCCCGTTCGTATCTCTTCTTCTGTAGGATTCGGATTTTTACATAAAATAGAATGAGCTGCGAGAATCATTCCGGGAATGCAATATCCGCACTGAACTGCAGAAAACTCCGCAAAAGCCTCGTCCAGAGCATTAAACTGAGGCGTCTCTCTGAATCCTTCTATTGTAATTATCTCAGATCCTGCCGCCCTGCCCATGGCTACCATACATGAGTTAACCAGCTCTCCATCCATTATAACGGCACATGCGCCGCACTCGCCCTCTTTGCATCCGCATTTCACTCCCGTTAAACGGTATTCATCACGCAAAACATCCAACAAGCGCGCAGACAGATTCCCTGAATATTCTATTTCTTTTCCGTTTAAAGTGAATTTCATGCTTTTACCTCGCTTAAAGCTTTTAGAGTATCCTCCTGCGTAAACGGGATATGATTAACCTTTCTTCCCAGCGCCTGTTCCAACGCCGAAGTATACGCCGCCGGAACTCCAACCAGAGGCAGCTCTCCTGCGCCTTTAGCTCCATACGGTCCGTCCGGATATTCTTCTACGTGCAGCATACACACCAAATTCGGCACATCCAACGCCGTAGGAATTATATAATCGCTGAGACTGTTGTTTCGGATTCTTCCTTTAGAATCTGTCTTCATTATCTCCATGGAGGAATAGCCTATGCCTTGGAGCAGCCCGCCTTCCATCTGACCCATTACTATATTGTAGTCAATCGGAGTTCCTACATCAAAAGAAGCATACGCCCCCAGAATTTTTGCGATTCCTGTCAAAGTATCTACTTCCAGCTCAATCGCATTCACACCCCACGCATAAGTCGGATAAGCATCACCTTGAAATTTATCAAGATAAAACGGTATTACAAAATCCGGCTCTTTGAAATGTTCTTCCACAACCTGCTCCTCACCGTCTCTCCATTCGCTGCGCAGTTTTATCGCCGCCCTTCGCAAAAGCTCTCCGACAGTCATAAGCGAACGCGAAGCTACAGTGGGACCCGAATCCGGAACTCTGTCCGTATCAGGATTTTCTATTATAACTTTATCCAAAGGTAAATTAAGTTCATTTGCAACTATTTTAGAGAATGTAGTTTTTATTCCCTGACCTATATCGGAATTTGACGCAAGGATTTCCACCTTTCCGTCGGGATATTTGTGCAGCTTGGTCACGGCTTTTATCACATCGCGTTCGCCCGAACCCGTGAAACCTGCGCCATGGAAGTGCATAGAAATCCCTATGCCTCTGCGATAACGTCCCGTTTGCGGTTTTGTATACATTTCGCGTTTCTTTCTATATCCGCTTGCATCGTTCACTTCTTCGATCATAGCAGGAAGAGGCACAGGAAAATGATATACGCCGCCGGTTGAGGTTGCGTCGCCTTGTTTTACAAGATGTCTTTCTTTAAAAACAAGCGGTTCTTTCCCTAAGTCATCTGCTATGTGATCCATTAGCATTTCTACAGCAAAAAACGTCTGCGGAGCGCCAAAGCCTCTATAAGCACCGCAAGGAGAAGTGTTTGTTTTTACAGCTCTGCCGCGCACATGCAAATTCGGAATATTGTAAACCCCGTTTGCGCATATGATTCCGCGCTGCAATACCACAGCAGAAAGAGTCGTATATGCGCCGCCATTGAATAAAACATCTATATCCATAGCTGTAACCACGCCGTCCTTGACTGCGGCTTTGTACTTACATAAGGACGGATGACGCTTTGAGGTAAACTCCATATCTTCTCGTCTTTCAAAAATCACACGTACAGGCCGTCCCGCTTTTTTAGCTGCAACAGCAGTTTGGCACGCGAGTATAGAAGGAAATGCTTCTTTTCCGCCAAAACCACCTCCGGTCACATCCTGTTTTATCTGAACCTGGGAGGCGGAATATCCCAAAGCGCGCATAACTGCTCCATGGACATAATAAGGACACTGCATGGAGCCATGAACCGTCATCTTATCCGCACCGGGTTCAGCTATCATTCCCTGTGTTTCAAGATACGCCTGTTCCTGATAACCTGTTTCAAACTCTTCTTCATATATCTTGTCTGCATCTGCAAACGCTTTATCCACATCGCCTTTTCCGTACTCATAATCAAAAAATACAGTGTCAAAATCACGTATATCCAAAACGGGAGGCAAATCCTCATATTCAACTTGTATGCCGTTCAATATATCATTCGCTGTACGCTCATCCGGCGCAACGACCATTAATATCGGCTCACCTATGTATTCCACTGTCTCACGTGCGAATACAGGCGTATCGTCCTTTACTATATTTACATTGTTGTCGCCTGTGACATCACTTTTATCTACTACCATGCAGCCTTCCGGCAGTTCAGGAAGTTTTACATTTAATATCCTTGCATGAGCGCGCTCCGAATGCAGCAGCTTACCTATAAGACATTCGCCTTTATCATAATCTCCTACATATAACGCTCTTCCGCTGACTTTAGGCTCATGATCCTTTTTCTTTACAGATCTGCTTATGTTCTCCATATAGCCGCCTCCTCTGCTTCAATATCTCTTTTGCTCTGAGATAGTCGCTATTATAGTCCAAATCCAGCTCGCAGCCTTCATCCTCAACTTTCACCTCTTTTGCTTCGCCAAGCTTTCTCCACAGCCCGCGCAGTCCGCCTTCTCCATTGTAATTGAGTATGCTGTCCGTGAATCTATATGAAACCAACGGCGGATGTCGGCGCCTCCCTTTATAAACAGGAAATACAATTCCTCCCTGATCCGGCATAGCCTCTGCAAGCTTTTTAAATGTCGCTGTATTTACAAGAGGCATATCGCCCGGAAGAATAAAAAACGCGCTGCACCTCGGCATAGCTTTTACACCTAATTTTATAGATGCAAGCATATCAGATTCTGCATAGTTCTCATTCTCTGTTATTATTAATCTTTCACCGTACTTTTCCGTCTCCCGACGCACCTCTCCCGCACGATTTCCCAAAATCAGCACAACGCTTTTTGATACAGAAAGCGCACTTTCTATAGTTCGCTCTATGACTTTCTTCCCATCCAATTCCAACAAAGGCTTGAAAGCATTCATCCGACTGGACATGCCCGCCGCTGCGATAATACAGCTTAAATCACCGCACGATTTCACTGTTTCTTTTCCTTTTTGTAGTAAGTATTTTTAACAGGAAGCGAAGTGCGCAGCTCGCCGTCCAGCCTGTAGTACGCATGAGCGACCGCCGGAGCGGTGGGAATCATGCACAGCTCGCCGCATCCTTTCGCTCCCAGAGCATAGGGAATTTTTCCTTTCGCCTGAACAAGCCTAACCTCCAGCTCGGGCGTCTCCAAAGCACGCATAAGCCCGAGCGTACCCAGCTTTTTCTTAGGATAGCCACCCTCACACGTAAATTCTTCCGTCAGCGCATAGCCGAGACCCATAACTATTCCGCCCTCAATCTGTCCTTCTACAGATTGAATGTTTACCGGAGTCCCTACATCGTATGCCGCAACTACTTTTTGCAGTTTTCCTTGTTCATCCAGTATTACGACCTGGGCTCCATAGCTGTAGCTGACGTGGCTTATGGGGTTTTCTTTTATCGCGCCGAGCGGATCTGTCTTGGCAGAGTATTCACCGTAAAACTCCTTACCTTCCAACTCCGAAAGCTCCTTACTCTGCAAAGCCAGCTTCAGCTTTTCCGCCGCACGTCTGGAAGCTTCTCCCGTCATAACAGTCTGGCGCGATGCAGTGCTCGTACCCGAATCAGGGGTTCGTAGAGTATCCGGATGTTCGTGAATTATCAGTCTCGGATCTAACCCTGTTACGTCGCATATAACAGTAGCGCACATCTGAGCTATTCCCTGACCCATACACGAAGCGGAGGTGCGAACATGCAGTTTCCCATCTTCTACACTCAGCAAAACTCTGCCTATGTCCTTTTTCCCCATACCTGTCCCGCTGTTTTTAAACCCTATCGCTATCCCTGCATACGGGCTGGATTCATAAACATCCTTGACCGCCTCCAGGCATTCTGCCATTGCCACACTTTCATCTGCAATCTGTGCATTCGGCAAAACCTGCCCCGGGCGTATTGCATTCTTGTATCTGAATTCCCAGGGAGATATTCCCACCATTTCAGCTAAAAGATTTATGTTGTTCTCTGTTGCAAAGCAGCTCTGTGTTACTCCGAAGCCTCGGAAAGCGCCGGAGACTACATTATTCGTGTATACAGACATACCTAAAATATCTATGTTCTGATAATTATAAGGTCCCGCCGCATGAGTACATGCGCGGTGCAGCACAGGTCCTCCGAGCGATGCATACGCGCCTGTATCTGCGATGATTATCCCCTTCATTCCGGTCAGATAGCCGTTCTCATCGCACGCTGTTGTAAACTCCATTTCCATCGGATGTCTTTTTACGTGATAATCCAGACTCTCCTGTCGCGAAAATTTGACCTTAACGGGCAATTTCGTATACCACGCCATGAGAGCAGCATGATGCTGAACGCTCATATCCTCTTTTCCGCCAAAGCCTCCGCCCACAAGGGCGGCATGAGAGTGAACCTTCTCCGGCGGAATCCCCAGCATAAGAGATATTTCCCTCTGCTCGTCATATACGGATTGCGAGCTGGTATAAAGCTTTACTCCATCCTCTCCCTCCGGCATTGCTATAGCGCATTCCGGTTCCATAAAACCGTGTTCCTGCCAGGGTGTTTTGTATTTGCGTGTGACTACATACTTTGAATTTTTAATCGCTTCGTCTGCATTGCCGCGTTTTAACTCAGCTCTGCTCATCACATTCCCGTCTTCATGTATAAGAGGCGCGTCTGCTTTGAGAGCGTCTGTCGGACAGGTCACAGGCGGAAGCTCTGTAAAGTCTATTTTGACAAGAGATTTTATCTCTTCAAGCGTTTCTTTTTTTCTGGAAGCCACCAAGACTATGGCATCTCCTACATATCTGGTTATATCGCCCACTCCGCGAAGTACATCCCAATCATGTTTAATATGACCTATTTTATTGCACGGAACATCTTCTTTCGTAAGTATTTCCACACAATCAGGATGCTGAATCGCCTCCGATAAATCTATACTGTTTATTTTTGCCCTCGGGAATCCGGAACGAACGGCAGAAGCATATATCATCCCGGGCACGACTATATCATCTACAAAAATCCCCGTACCGTTAATCTTTTCCTTTACATCTATGCGATGTGCATACATGTTCATTCTCAGCTCGCTGGGCTGTTTCGGAATGCTTTTCTTTTCTCGAAAGAACTCCGCCGCCATTAATATCGCTTCTTCAATCTTTTTATATCCCGTACAGCGACAAATATTTCCGTTTATTGCTTTTTTTACTTCTGCCAACGTAGGGTTGAGATTGACATCCAGCAGGCTCTTGGCAGACATTATCATCCCCGGAATGCAAAATCCGCATTGAACCGCGCCCGCTTCTGCAAAGCAAAATTCATATATCTCCATTTCTTCACGCGGTATGCCTTCCAGAGTCATGATTTGTTTACCTTGCAGCGTACTTAGCTTGGGAATACATGCTTTTACTTTTTTCCCGTCTACGAGAACAGTGCATGTGCCGCACGCACCCTCGCTGCATCCATCCTTACAGGAAGTAAGCCGCAGCTCATCACGCAAAAACGGGAGCAATTTTCCGTCATGCCGAGCCTCATACTGACTGCCGTTTACATTGATAATAAACATCTGAACCTCCATATACAGGGGGAAAATTAAATTTTCAGGAACTACTATAAATTATACTACTCATTAACGCAAAGCTGCAAGTAATTCTCAAATGCAACTCGCTATATTTCTCCAAATATTTGTCTAAATTCGCACTGAGCATAGCTCTTGACTTTGCTCTCAAGCTCTATATATTTGTGCAGAAAAGCTCTTCCTTTATCTGTCAGCTCAGTTCTTCCTCCGCCTGCCCCGCCATGCCTTCTTATGACTATATCAAATTTAAGCACATTTTCCAGCTCATCTAAGAGCTGCCACGCCTTTCTATAAGATATAGACATACTGTCGCATGCGTTTTTTACAGATCCCGAAAATTCCAGCAAGTACAACAAAAGCTTTGTTCTGTCATCGAAAAACTCCGTCTCCCTTTCCAAACTTAGCTTGGCACTCAGGCGTAAAATAGCATTATTATGATCCTGCAAACGCTTTTCCAACTGTTCGGCTGTATGAGCATTTGCAATCACACCTTCATCATCAGTTTGTATTCTTACACGTTCGGATTCCAGCTCGGATATAGCTCCGGCCAGTCCTCTTTCTCCATTGTATTCCAAAATTTTATCTGCCAGACGCATATCTATTACGACCGGATGCCCGCCTGCAGAATCATGCACCGGAGTCACTATTCCACCCTTAGCTCCTATCAGCATTGAAAGCGTAGCAGGCAAAAACATGGGTACGTTTACCGGCGAAAATACTACTCGCTCAGCTTTGCCTTTAAGCAGTTTCAATCCCAGCTTTACCGCTTGAAACTGCTCTTCATCTACCTGTTGGTTTTCTACAAATATTACGCCCTCTTTTGCAAGCTCGGCTTTTATCTCTGAGGCAGACTTTAATCCTATAAGAACTACAACAGGGAACACACCCGCTTGCTTTAAAGTAATTACTATACGCTGTACTACTGATATATTCCCCATTTTTAATAACGGAAAGGAACGACCGTTATCTGCCGCAGAAACTATACCGGCGACGACCTTACGCATTTTAATCTCCTAAATAATAGCTTGATATAGTTATTCTAACATATTAAGTCTCGAGTGTCAGTATTGGCATTGCACACCTTTAACATATCTGATATAATCACTTTGTCAATTTATATAATTATTTGAAAGGTATTTAAATGAAATTCTCTAAAATTGCAACGAGCATAACTCCAAATATATTTTCCGTTTTGGAAGCACGCAGAGTTGAAGCAGTCTCAAAAGGACGTGAAGTTATAAATTTAACTATCGGCACTCCCGATTTTCTGCCTCAGCCGCATATCGTCAAAGCACTTAGCGAATGTGCGTCTGACCCCAAAATGTACGGTTACTCCATTAACGACACACCTGCTCTTACATCGGCAGTACAAAACTGGTATTCAAAGAGGTACGGCGTAACCCTGGCGCCGGAACAGATAACCTCAGTAAACGGATCGCAGGAAGGTATTGCACATATAGCTTTCGCACTTATAGATCCCGGAGATACTGTAATAGTAACAAATCCCGGATATCCTATTTTCAGCTTTGGTCCTTTCATGGCAGGTGCAAAATTTTATAAAGTGCCTCTCACGGCTGAAAATGATTTTCTGATCGACTTCGATGCTATACCCGTTGAACAAGCCAAGAACGCAAAGTTAATGATAGTTTCTTATCCCAACAATCCGACGGGAAAAACAGCGAACAAATCATTTTATGAAAAATTGGTAGCATTCGCAAAAAAATATGACATAATGGTGGTACATGATAACGCATACTCCGAAATTATACTAAACGGTGAGCATGGCGGATCTTTTCTCTCTACGCCCGGAGCTATGGACGTAGGTATCGAATTTAACTCCTTGTCCAAGACCTATAATATGACAGGCGCCCGCATATCCTTTGCGCTCGGCAATGCTGATATGATAAATCAATTCCGCAAACTGCGCTCCCAAATAGATTACGGTGTTTTCTTACCTGTTCAATATGCTGCGATCGCGGCTCTGAAAGGACCTCAGGATTTTCTCGCTCAGCAGCGAGAAGGTTACAAAGAAAGACGAGACGCGCTTTGCGGAGGACTGCGCAGCATAGGTTGGAAATGCCCTGATTCTGACGCAACTATGTTCGTATGGGCGCCCCTGCCTGAAGGTTTTTCCAGCTCCGTCGATTTTGTATTAGAGCTGCTCGACCGTACAGGTGTCATGTGCGTACCCGGAGACAGCTTCGGTTCGCTCGGAAACGGATATGTCCGCTTCGCCCTGACTGCGCCGCCTGAGATAATAAGACGCGCTGTTCAAAAGATAGATGAAAGCGGCATAATACAAAAATAAGGGACAATATTTTCATACAACATCTCATTCTCGATAATATATTTTTTAATCAAATTGATCCGCTTGATATTCGGAGGTTACGTAAATGAGTTGTATTGGAAACATACTTTGGTTTTTATTATGCGGGCTATGGCAAGGTATCTGTTGGTTGCTGGCAGGCGTCCTTTGGTATATCACTATAGTTGGAATACCAATAGGAGTACAATGTTTTAAATTCGCAAAGCTTCTTTTATTCCCTTTCGGAAAAGATGTGCAATACGGCGGCGGAAGCCTTTCTGTAATTCTAAATGTATTTTGGGTTCAATAAGGGGCACAGCCCCCGTCATTCAACAAGTGAACGAGGGGCGAAGCCTCTTAGGGCTTCAGTGGCGG
>UQXU01000071.1 GCA_900545085.1 uncultured Eubacteriales bacterium | reverse complement strand
TTCTAACAGAAACTTTGTAGGACGCATGGGCGATCCGGAATCTGAGGTTTATCTGGCTAGCCCCGTTGTAGCGGCGGCGAGCGCTATCGCAGGCAGAATCGCAGGACCTGAGGAGGTACTCTAATAATGATAAATAAAGGCAACGCAATTAAGTACGGCGACAACGTAGATACAGACGTTATCATCCCCGCCAGATACCTCAATACAAGCGACCCCAAGGAGTTGGCGGTTCACTGCATGGAGGATCTGGACAAGGACTTCACATCTAAGGTTAAGGACGGCGATATCATAATCGGCGGTTTCAACTTCGGATGCGGATCTTCCAGAGAGCACGCGCCGATAGCTATAAAAGCAAGCGGCATCTCGCTTGTTATTGCTAAGAGCTTTGCTCGTATTTTCTATCGCAATGCTATCAACATCGGTCTGGCTATTATAGAATGCCCCGAGGCGGTTGACAGAATCTCTGACGGAGATGAAGTCGAGGTCGATTTGGACACCGGCGTTATAACTGACAAGACAACAGGCGAGACGTTCAGCACTGAACCTTTCCCGGAGTTTATCCAGAATCTCATTGCTAACGGCGGTCTGGTAGAGTCTATTAAAAAAGGTGTAATTAAATAGTAACAATCTTTTGCAGACAGCGCATGACAACGTGCGCTGCTGCTTAATTTCAGAAAGGAATAACTATGAAATACAATATCGCACTCCTGAAAGGCGACGGCGTAGGTCCTGAGATAGTAGACAGCGCGGTTCGAGTTCTGGAAGAGGTCGCAAAAAAATACGGTCATGAATTCAATTTTACAGAATATCCCATAGGAGGAGGAGCATACGATGTTTACGGCGTTCCGCTTCCGCAGGAGACCATAGACGGGTGCCGTGCGTCAGACAGCGTGCTGCTTGGCGCTGTAGGCGGTCCGAAGTGGGATACTCTCCCCGGTCATCTTCGTCCGGAGAAAGCTTTGCTTGGCATTCGCTCTGCGCTGGGACTCTTCACGAATCTCCGCCCCGCTAAGCTTTATCCCGCGCTCAAGGGCGATTGTCCTCTTCGCCCCGATATTGTGGCTGACGGCTTTGATATCATGATAGTCAGAGAGTTGACAGGCGGTATGTACTTCGGCGAGAGAGGCTATCGCGAGGGCAAGTACGGCACGGAGGCTTATGATACAGAGTGCTACAGCGAGTTTGAAGTCAAGCGCATAGCAAAGGTTGCTTTCGAGACGGCCAGAAAGCGCGGAGGCAAAGTGACAAGCATAGACAAAGCAAACGTACTCGAGAGCTCTCGCCTCTGGAGAAAGGTTGTCCATGAGGTGGCAGAGGATTACAAGGATATTGAATGCACAGATATGCTTGTTGACAACGCTGCTATGCAGCTTGTTAAAAATCCCGCTCAGTTTAATGTAATTGTGACGTCTAATATGTTCGGCGACATTCTGTCCGACGAGGCTTCTCAGATCACAGGCTCGATCGGTATGCTTCCGTCCGCTTCGCTTAACGAGACGACATGCGGTATGTACGAGCCTATCCATGGCTCCGCTCCTGACATTGCAGGGAAGGGCATTGCTAACCCGATAGCTACGATACTATCTGCCGCTATGATGCTGCGTTATTCGTTCTCTCTCTCGGAAGAGGCTGATGCTATCGAGAAAGCAGTGGACAGCGCGCTCAACGACGGCCTGAGAACAGCCGATATAGTGGGGGACAGCGGAAAAACGCCTATTTCCACTACAGAGATGACAGACGAAATAATTAAGAGACTGTAATTTTAAATAGAATATTCAGATATGCGGGAGCCTTAGAATAAGGCTTCCGCTTTTAATATAAGCGCTCTCCGCGAGAGCTGCATATTTTGTTCTCGAGCTTGTCTTTAATATATTGTAATATAATCGGAGGCATATAATAGCTGACCGCCGTTGATTTTTTGTTTCTGCAACGGTATAATAATGCTATGCTCATTTTACACGCAGTACAAGCGATAGAAAGTGAAGTTAAGAATATCGCTGAATTACGTCTGATAAAAAAAGCAGCTGCGGGAGACGAGGATGCGTTTGAAAAGCTGGCGAGAAGTTATGAAAATAAGATATACGGATACGCTCTCAGACTATTGTGCGACAGAGAGGATGCAGAGGACGCGCTTCAGGAGACGTTGATAAAACTGTATAAAAACATAGGTAAGTTTTCGCAAAAGAGAAGCTTCGCCGCGTGGCTTATGCGCATAACCAGAAATACGTGCGTTGATATTCTTCGTAAACGTAAAGGAGTTGAATCTCTTGAGGCCATGTCCGAAATCGGATATGTGCTCCCTGCGACGAAGGAGGACTTTCTTCCGGAAGCTTCGGCTGAGAGAATGGAGCAGCGAAGGATTTTAGCTGCGTTAATAGATAGTTTGCCGGAGAATAAGCGTGCAGTAATAATATTGCGGGATATTGACGGATATACTTATTCGCAGATCGCACAAATTTTAAATACAAGCGAAGGCACTGTGAAATCTCGTCTCAGCCGTGCCCGCGCAGCTCTCAGAGACGGGCTTTGCGCCGAGGGCGTTTTTTCAAACTTTAACAATACAGGAGAATAAATTGTCTAAATTAATTGCAATAGATGGAAACAGCTTGTTGTTCCGAGCTTACTTTGCCATGCCGCCTATGAAGCGCAGCTCAGACGGTCAGCCTACAGGAGCTGTGTACGGCTTTATGAATATGCTTTTCAGCATAATCGAAGAATATGAGCCTACGCATATTGCCGTTGCGTTCGACAGAAAAGAGCCGACGTTCCGACATCTGCTGTTTGACAAATATAAAGCCGGAAGGAGAAAGACGGATCCGGAGCTTTTGAGCCAATTTCCGGTTCTGAAAAAAACTCTCTCTGAGCTTGGGATAACCGTATTGGAACAGGCGGGGAGCGAGGCTGACGACATACTCGGAACTCTTGCGAGAATGTCGGATGAAAAAAACGAGACGGCTTACCTGCTCACCGGCGATAAAGACGCGCTTCAGCTGATAAGCTGGAATACGACTGTGCTCCTCACGAGGAAAGGCGTAAGCGAAATAGAGAAATTTGATGAGGCACATCTGCGCGAGGTATATGATTTAGCGCCGTCTCAGATAGTCGATCTGAAGGCGCTTATGGGAGATTCGTCCGATAATATTCCGGGAATAAAGGGTATAGGCGAAAAAACTGCGCTGAAGCTCCTGCATCAGTTTGGGACGGTGGATGGCCTTTACGCCGGCATAGATTCGCTCCCGGCTAATAAAACAAAACAGAAAATAATAGACGGACAGGCGGATGCAGAAATGTCGCATATGCTTGCGAAAATAGATACTCATGTTCCGATATTGTCTGATTTGGAAACGCTTAAATTTGACGGCTTTGATGAATCTGCGATTACTCGTGCGCTGACTGAGCTGGAGTTTAAATCATTGCTGAAGCGCAGAGGCCTCTCGATGGAGCAAAAATCTCTGGATACAACTGAAATTGCAGATCTCGAGGGCTTAAAGCATTTTGTCGCAGAAGCGGCGGGGTGTAAATGTATAGCTGTTTATTTAAAAAGTGATGTGATATACTTTGCAGGAGATGACAAGCACGAGACTGCGGTCGTTCTCGGTGATTCTTTATCTCGAGAAGATGCGTTATCGGAGCTAAAGCCGCTCCTTGAGAATAAAGATGTAGAAAAACTGACGCATGGCGCTAAGGATACCATGGCTGAGCTTATGAAAGACGGCGTGTCCTTGGCAGGTGTGACGTTTGATACCATGCTCGCGGCGTATACTCTCAATCCAACGCTCAGAAGCTTTGATCTGGAAAAGATAGCTTCAAAATATGCAGCTCCGGGAAATGCCGGCGCAGTATTTGCCATATCCGCCGCGCAGAAAAAGGAGCTGGAACAGCACGGCCTGCATGAGGTTTACTATGGAATAGAGCTTCCGCTTACATTTGTGCTGTTTGACATGGAATGCGAGGGCTTTAAAGTAGATATAGATAAGCTGGCGGAGTTAAGCAGACAGTATGAGCAGGCGACTATTGATCTGCAAGAGGCGATATACGCTTTGGCAGGTCATGAATTTAACATAGCTTCAACAAAGCAGTTAGGCACGGTGCTCTTCGAAGAACTGGGACTGCCGGTGATAAAAAAGACGAAGCGCGGTTATTCCACGGATATAGAGGTCTTGGAGCGTCTGGAGAATGAGCATCCCATGATTCCCCTTATTATTGAATACAGACGAGTGACTAAGCTCAAGAGTACTTATATAGATGCACTTCAAAGTAAGGCGGATGAGGAGCATAAAATTCATACTACTTTTATGCAGACGGCGACAGCCACAGGACGAATATCCAGTGTAGAGCCGAATTTGCAAAATATACCTGTCAGGTCTGAACTGTCAGCTCATATAAGAAGCGTGTTTCTGCCGTCGAGAGAGGATGGCTGGCTTGTTTCGGCGGATTATTCTCAGATAGAGCTTAGAGTATTAGCTGCGCTCTCCGGCGATGAGCACATGAAAGACGCGTTTTTGAAAGATGAGGATATACATACGCGAACGGCTGCTCAGGTTTTTGCTGTTCGGCAAGATGAGGTGACGCATGAGATGCGCTCCAGTGCGAAAGCGGTTAATTTCGGTATAGTTTATGGCATAAGTGATTTTGGATTGGCGAAACAGCTTGGCATACCGCGCTTTAAAGCCGCCGAGTACATAGAGAAATATCTGTCTGAATTTTCCGGAGTAAGAGAGTACATGCACAATGCCGTTGAACAGGCGAAAAAAGACGGATACGCGCGTACATTGTTCGGAAGGCTGAGATATATAGACGAGCTTTCTTCATCAAATTACAATGTGCGTTCGTTCGGTGAGCGCGCCGCGATGAATACTCCCGTGCAGGGCACTGCGGCTGATATTATTAAAAAAGCCATGAATGAGGTATATCTGCGAATAAAGAATCAGGGCTTGAAAGCAAAGCTGATTTTACAGGTTCACGATGAACTCATAGTGGACACTCCGGCAGATGAGGTGGAGCAGGTGAAAAATGTTCTATCAGATGTAATGCAAAATATATGTCCCGAACTGGGAGTTCCGCTGTCCGTTAGTGTAGCGTCAGGGAGAACATGGGCGCAGGCTAAATGATGCTGACTGAGAATATAAAATATGCAGGAAGAAGGAAAAATGGAAAACAAAAAAGAAAATAAGTACGTAATAGGATTGACGGGAGGAATCGGAGCGGGAAAATCCACTGTTTCTTCCGTTCTGGAAGAATACGGCGCCACGATTATAGACGCAGATAAGCTGGGGCATGAGGTTTATGAGCCGGGAAGTGAAGTTAACTGTGCAATACGCAATATGTTCGGTGAGGACTTCTTTGACGAAGCCGGTTTTTTAATAAGACCTAAGCTGGGAGCGCTTGTATTCTCAGATGCGTCTGCTCTTCAAAAGCTGAACAATATTGTCCATCCGGCGATAGTAAAGCTTGCGGCGGAGAGAGCTGCCCGGGCCGACGGCTTGGTGATTATGGACGCGGCTTTGTTGATTGAAGTAGGACTGCATGAGATATGCGATGAGGTATGGCTTGTAACAGTGCGCGATGACGTGCGCATTGACCGTGTTATGAAACGCAATGGATTCACCGAGCAGGAAGTGCGGGACAGAATAAACAGTCAGATAAGTGATGAGGAACGCGGCAGATATGCGTCTGTTGTGTTGGACAATTCCGGCGGACTGCCGGAGCTGCGCGAGCAGATAATTAACGCTCTCGAAAATTTGAACAATAGGAGGCGTGCATGAGTACAAAAAGAAAGAAAAGAGATTCGCGCGCCGCGCTTGTGATTCTGATAGTAGTGACAATTCTGCTGATTATTATTGTAGGCGGATATACAACTGTGAAATCGACATTCGACCCAAAATATCAAGATCTGATTAAAAAGTATTCGTCAGAATACGGACTGGACGAAGCTTTTGTAACGTCTGTAATTTGGACGGAGAGCCGATTTGATCCTGAGGCCGAATCTCATGCTAATGCGGAAGGATTGATGCAGCTTATGCCGGAAACGGCAAAATGGGTTGCGGGAAAGATAGGACTTGATGCGGATGAAATAGATGCTAAAGATCCTGAAACAAATATCAGGCTGGGATGCTGGTATTTGCATTATTTAAGCAATGAATTTGATGACGTGAGAGACACCGTAGCCGCAGCTTATAATGCAGGTCATAATACTGTAGACAAGTGGCTGGCGGACAGTGCGTATTCCAGTGATGGAAAAACGCTCGATGCAATTCCGTACCCTGAGACGGAACAATACGTTAAGAAAATTAACATAGCATATAAAGTTTATACAACGCTGTATAGTTTCTGAGTGAGGAACTAAATTTGAAATTGAAGAAGTTTTTTTCTATATTAATGCTTATTGCGGTTGCAGCTTTGGCGGGATGTCAAAGCTCAGCTCAAGGCTCACAGTCTATTCCGGAAGCATCTGTGCTGCCTATGCCGAGTGCAGAGACTTCCGCCCTGCCGCAAAATCAAACTTTGAACATATCTATGCCTGCGGGAGTGTCTGTATTGGACCCGCTTCGAACAAAAGATCAAGAGTTGCTGGATGTTATGTCGCTTATATATGAGCCTGCGCTCAGAATAGACGCTACGGGAAGACCGCAAAGCGGCATTATAAACAGCATTAACTATGACTCTGAAGACAATAACAAGCTGATATGCCAGTTGAGAGACGATGTGACTTTTCATACCGGAGAGCAGGTTAAAGCTGAGGACATAGTGGCAGAGTTGAAGTATATACTCACTCTTGATGCAGATGTTTGTTCGTACAGTACGTACAAAAGCGTGGTTGACGATGTACAGGCTGATGAAACGGACGAATATAAATTTAGTATAACGCTGAATGAGAGAAGCTCGGATATATATTATCTGCTGAACTTCCCTGTAGTTTCTCAGACAAGCTTTCATTCCGGATCGGAGAATGCAGTCGGGACAGGAAGCTATAAAATAGATAGCTTTTCTACTAATGAAGGTCTCGTTCTCAGCCGCAACGAGAATTGGTGGCGCGCTCAGCCTAGCTTTAGTACAATAGTGGCAAAGCCTTATGCAGACGAAGATGCCAGAAAGCAAGCTTATATTTCGGGAGAAATAGATGTTATGCCGGCGAGTAAGGCAACTGTAAAGGAAATGAAGGGGTACAGTGATACAGTGGTTTACAATATTACTACGCCGTATTATGATTGTATACTGCTCAATCACAGCAATTCACTTTTCTCAAGCAGCAAGATCAGGTCTGCGATGAGCAGTTGTATTAATCGCTCAGCCATAATATCCGGCGCGCTTTCGGGCGCGGGTCTCGCGTCTAACACTGCGCTTAGACCTGACTATTGGTATTTTGAGAATATGCCGGTGGACGCCTACAGCAAATCTCAGGCGCAAGCCGCTCTCGATTCGGCAGGAACGACAACCTCGGAAGACGAATATGGAAATGAGATACGGAACTATAACGGCGCTCCTATGGAATTCACTGTGATATATACAGAATCGACAGAAGAGTACTATAGAAAAACTGTTCTTGAACTGGTGCGGACGCAGCTTAGCGAGTTTGGTATTACTATGAATATAGAGGCTTTGTCGGCGGACGAATATGAATCCAGACTAAAGTCGGGTAATTTCGACGCAGCGTTTGGAAGTTATTACACTAAGAATAGTCAGGACATTTCGTTTTTCTTCGGAAGCGACGATTATTCAAATGCATCCAGCTCAGAGCTAAGCTCGGCTATTAATACGGCAACTCAATCTCTCGAACCCGAAGCTCAAAGCACTGCGTTTAACTCATTGCAACAGCTGCTTCAGTCTGATATGCCGCATATAGGATTGTATTTCAGAGAGACGATGCTGGTGGTGCGCTCTAATATAACTAATGTTACGGCGATGTATTATCAACATGCTTATGACAATATAAACGCATGGGAATATAAAACTGAGACTCAGGCTGTCGTATCCTCCGGCGCCGATGCGGCTCAGTCTGCTTCTCAAGAATAAGAAAAAAATGGATATGTTATTCAGGAATACTTCTCGCTCTTTCGGAAAAAATACTACCGAAACCATTTGAGGAGGTTCAGAAAAATGACATGTTCTACACCTAACTACAGCATTAAATGCACGGTGGACAATTGTATGCACCATTGCACTGACGAGCAGTATTGCTCTCTTGACTGCATCTGCGTCGGTACACACGAAGCAAACCCGACGATGGATCAGTGCACGGATTGCCAGTCCTACGAGCATAAGTAGAACGTAGGCGGATTCCCGCCTGTCGGAGGGGCGCCAAGCCTCTCCGATTTTTTTGTTGTATTGAAGATAAAATTTAATATATTTTTATAGAATTTAAGACATTTATTGGAAATTTGACATTATATACGTTTTTATATATAATAATTCTCAGCCTAAGTGGGCTAAAATAAAGTAATAGGGAAGAAAGACGACAAAGAAGTATGAAATTTTATTACAGGCTGCGGGCTAAAAGCTTGCGCCGAAAGATAGCAGATAATCCCAATTCTTTGAAACAGATGAACGAAGAATTGTCAGAATATAATAAAAAAATAAAAGATATTCATTATGAACGCCGACTCAAAAAGCGTGCTTTTTTGCAGGATAAGTTTCTGCCTGCTATATACAGACATTACGCTAAAAAGCCGATAATAGAAAAAAGTGTTATGCTTGTGTATGACAAAAGCTTTACAATGCCGGATAATTTAAAACAAATACAGAAAGAGCTGGAGCGCAGAAATGAAGGCTACAAGATAGTTCCGTTTCTGGCGATAAAGAATTCACGTTTTACACTTATTAAGCAATTGCAGAATTTTCTGTATTTTGCTCGGTTTACAAAGATTTATGCTCGTATGGAAAATGTAGTGCTTATAGAATTTTTCCTGCCCTTGTATGCAAACAAGCCGAGAGAGGGAACGCATGTCATACAGCTCTGGCATGCCTGCGGTGCGTTCAAAAAATGGGGTTGGGCTACGGCCGATTCAAAATGGGGTTTGGATAGATATACTATGGAAAAATTCCCGATACACACTAACTATACTCATGTTACCGTTAGCTCACCTCAGGTTATTCCTAAATATGCCGAAGCTTTTAACATGCCGGAAGAAAAC
>UQXU01000070.1 GCA_900545085.1 uncultured Eubacteriales bacterium | reverse complement strand
ATTAAACACCTCTCCCGAAAGTTCAAACGCAGTTATCTTCCCTTTCATAATGTCTGCATTCACACTCATGGGTAAAACAGCAAGCGCCAGCACGACAATCGTTACAAAGCTTATAAACCGAACTGAGATTTTCTTAGCTCTGAACAAAATACTTCCTCCTAAATCAATATTCATTATACTGTTTCATTATATCACGATTGGCGCAATAATTCTTTGTAAAATAGATAGATACACAGAAATTACATTTATTCGCTATCCGCTTGACATGCTGGTTTACACTAGTTTACAATGCCATTGCAGCCGGCGTAAGCCGGCTAATAAATTCAGCTGTAAAAAAACATCTCGCAAATCTGCCAGTCATTTTGCGCTTCAACAGCTTCAATATATAATAATAAATATAATTATATATAATAAGGTAGAAAAAAATCTGAGTTTCTCAGAAGCATCCGCGAATCAAACAAAAAATAAGACGATAACAGCGTAAAAAAACAGAAATTAGCATTTAGATTGGAGGCATTTTGTGAATATAAGACAAGAGAAAACAATGGACTATATTACAATATATACAGTAGTAAAAAAGGCTTTCGATAGTGCGGAACATTCAGACGGAAATGAACCGGATTTAGTAAATGCGCTAAGAAAAAGCGAAGCATATATTCCAGAATTATCGCTGGTCGCCGAAGTAAATGGGCAGATTGTAGGGCACATCATGTTTACGAGGGCAAGTGTCGGAGAAAATATTGTTTTAGTATTAGCTCCATTATCCGTCTTGCCGGAATACCAAAAAAATGGGTTCGGAACTGCTTTGATTAAAGAAGGTCATAGAATTGCAAAGGAATTAGGATATGGATATTCCGTTGTATTGGGAAGTGAAAGATATTATCCGAGAGCAGGGTATGTACCGGCAGATACCTTAGGAATATTTTCCCCTTTTGATATACCGAGAGAAAATTTTATGGCTTACAAAATAGAAAACAGTTTCCCGGATATTAGCGGTACAATCAAATATCCTAAAGAGTTTGGTATAGAGTAGCCTAAATCTCGTAAAATCAAAAAATTAGCATTCGGAGCATTTTTTATAGAATGACATGCCAGCTATGGTGTTCTCGCTGAAACACACGCGGGCATATGCACGCTTTTCGGCAGAATGACGGAATTATCCGAAACGCTTCATGCTGCTTGAGAACATAAGCGCCAACATTCCGCAGAGTTTTACGGCGAGCTCTGCTTTTAATGCAGCATTTATGCAGACATACACTCATTTTTTATCTCACCGACGATTTCGTTACGCTCTTTTTTTAACAACCACACAAAAGCACAAAAAAGGGCGGGATATAACCCGCCTTTTTATCAGTTTAGTTTAAATCAAAAAATCCGGAGTTGACAGATACCTCTCGCCTGTGTCGGGCAAAAGCGCAACTATCGTCTTTCCCGCGTTTTCAGGTCTCTTAGCAAGCTGCTCCGCGACCCACACCGCCGCGCCCGAGGTCACCCCCACGAGCAGCCCTTCCTGAGCCACGAGCTCTCTCGCGGCCGCATATGCGGCGTCCGTGCCGACCGTGACCACTTCATCAAGCAGAGACATGTCCAGCGTATCCGGTATGAAGCCTGCGCCTATTCCCTGGAGCTTATGCGGACCCGCTTCTCCGCCGGAGATGACCGAAGAATCCTCGGGTTCAAAAGCCACTATTTTTACTTCCGGTTTTACGCTTTTGAGGTAACGCGCCACTCCGCTTACAGTTCCGCCCGTGCCTGCTCCTGCGACAAAAATATCTACTTCGCCGTCTGTATCATTCCATATCTCCGGCCCCGTGGTCTTTCTGTGAGCCTCGGGATTCGCCGGATTAGTGAACTGACCCGGGATGAAGCTCCCGGGAGTATTCTTCGCTATCTCCTCTGCCTTTTCTATAGCTCCGCCCATGCCTTTTGCGCCCTCCGTGAGCACAAGCTCAGCTCCGTATGCCTTGAGCAGATTCCTGCGCTCTTCACTCATAGTATCAGGCATTGTAAGTACCACGCGGTAACCCTTGGCCTTCGCTGCACACGCCAGACCTATGCC
The DNA here is from genome assembly GCA_900545085.1 of uncultured Eubacteriales bacterium. GTDB lineage: Bacteria > Bacillota > Clostridia > Christensenellales > Christensenellaceae > Scybalosoma > Scybalosoma faecavium. The sequence goes on along the minus strand of UQXU01000070.1, from coordinate 7,315 downwards.
CGTGTTGCCGCTGGTAGGCTCTACTATCGTGCTGCCCGGAGTCAGCCTGCCCTCTCGCTCGGCGCTCTCTATCATCTCTTTAGCTACTCTATCCTTTGAGCTGCCGGCCGGATTGAAGTATTCCAGCTTGGCCAGAAGCTTTACGCTGTCCGGAACAGCTCGTTTTTTCGAGTACGCCGACAAATGCACGAGAGGCGTCCCTCCTATCAGCTCAAGTATGTTTTCGTATATCTTCATTTTTTCTCCTTCAGTCGCAGTCCGAAAGCTGCTTTGCAAGTTTCTTTGCTCTCGCCTCCGCCTCGGATACCAGCGCTTCGACATTCATTCCTATTATATCCAGCCCTTCCGCAGCGACAAACGAGAAATCATCACACCCGAGCATACCGCACACTCCCTCGGCATACTGCGCTCCAAAATTCTTGTCGCCTATGAATCCGCCTGCCGTAGTTATATATACTGTTTTTTTGACGTCAGATATGCCCTCCATGCCGGCTTCGGTATAACGAAACGTCAGCCCGGCGACGCATATATGCTCGAAATAAGCCTTGAGTACGGCGGGAAACGACAAATCCCAATACGGCGCTCCGATAAGCACCGCATCCGCAGATTTATACTGCCGCGCAAAAGCAAATGCATCGTCGTCCCAAGCTTCGCGCAAAGCCAGCTCGTCTCGCTTTTCTACATCCGTCCACTTAAACGGACTCAAAGCGTTCTCCGCCAGCTTCACTTCTTCAATCTCCATGCCGTCTATTTCGTTTAAAAACGCGCGGCAGACTCTGAGCGTTCTTGAATCTTTGCCCTTGAGGCAAGCGTTTACAAACAGCAGCTTTCCCTTCATGTCAAACTTAACCTCTATTCTATACGCTGCGCATCGGCAGTTTTTTATATTAATAATCCGCGTGGTAGCGGCGCAGCTTTTCCATCATGCTGCGGTTTGTTCTGTCGTATTGTATAGGCGAGATGCTTATGTAGCCCTGCTTTATGTATTCTGCATCGCCGGTCGTATGCGCGTCTATAAAACCTCGCCCGCGGAGGCAGTAGGTCCACTTCTTTTCGGAGTGCTTTTCTACAAGATAATAATACTCGCCATAATCTATAGAGCCCTGCTCCGTTACACGAACGCCTTTTACGGGTTTTGTCACATCGGGGAAGTTTATATTTACCATTATCTCCGGAGGTATATCCAATTCCATATATGACTTTACAAAACCCGCCATAAATTGAGCCGCACGGTCAAACTCCAGCGGGCCCGTCATGTACTGACTCGCGGCTATAGCGCGGACGCCCGCCATAGAAGCCTCCAGAGCCGCGCCGCACGTGCCGGAATATCCTATATCGTTGCCTATGTTGTATCCCAAATTTATACCGGAGATGACAAGATCCGGCGGAGTCTTGCAGAGCAGCAGCAGGCCGAGCTTAGTGCAGTCCGCCGGAGTTCCGCTCGTCGCATACGCGTTCACATCCTCGAGACCTATTATCTCGCGCTCTTCTACGTCCAGCTCACCTTTAAAAGTCATAGACTGAGAAAAGCCGCTGCGCTCGCCGTCCGGCGCGATTATCGTCAGCTCATGCTCGTCTTTCAAAGCCTTTGCCAAAACGTGCAGAGCGGGGGAATCAATTCCGTCGTCATTAACGAGTAGTATATTCATACTTAAATCATATTGCCTTTCATTATTTATTTTTAAACCGAAGATTCTTTTTTCACATTAAATTCTTTTATCACATTAAAACGAGGGCGAAACTGCCTCGTCATACGCCCTCATTATATCACCAAATCAAACTGCCTGCAACAGCAACCAACACGCGCAGCTCAGAGACTTTTGAGATATTCTATTTCTTCTTCGGTCAAAAATCTAAACTCTCCCCGCTTGAGATTACCCAGATTTAAATTCCCTTCGCTTATCCGCTTGAGGAAGAGAACCTCTTTGTCTATCGCCTCGAACATTCTCCTGACCTGCCTGTTGCGTCCTTCGTGTATGATAATCGTAAGCTCGGAACGCTCGGGCGTCGCCTTGAATATCTTTATTCTCGCAGGCGCCGTTTTGCCGTCCTCCAGCATTACGCCTCGCTCCAGCGCTTTTACATCAGCCGGCGTCACCATGCCTCCGACGACGCAGTAATACCTCTTGGTCACTTCGCGCGATGGATGCGTCAATTTGTTTGCCACTTCGCCGTCATTTGTCAAGAGAAGCAGGCCCTCCGTATTGAAGTCCAATCTTCCCACAGGGAACACGCGGGCATCCACACCCTTGAGGCAGTCCAAAACCGTTCGTCTGCCTCTATCGTCGTCACAAGTAGATACGCACCCCACGGGTTTGTTCAACATTATATATACGTGTTCTCTCGGCAAAGTTATTCTCTTTCCGGATACCACTACAATGTCCTTCTCCGGGTCTATCTGTCTACCCAGCTCGTTCAACACACTGCCGTTTACTTTAACTTTGCCTTCCAGTATAATCTTCTCGCACGCGCGGCGCGAAGCCACGCCGCAGGCCGCCATGAATTTTGCTATTCTCATTTTCCCTCTTAATCTAAAATTATTCGCCTTCGCACCTATGCTCCGAGACTCAAACGCGAAAGCCATTGAGAAATTATTCTCTGCAAATGGTATTCAAACGTAATCTCTTCCACGCTTTCCGCAGCGGTCACATCCGCCGTCATCAGCACCTCGCCGTTCAGCACAGCGCTGACGCTTCCCAGAACGTCGCCTTTTTTCACAGGCGCCGACACGCTATCCGGCACATCCAGCTTTATCTCTATCATTTTACTCTCTTGTTCGCTCAAAGGCAATAGCATATCCTCAGATATTTCCAAACCTACGCTTTCCGCAAGACCTCCTTCGACAACGGCGCGCGCCGTTTCTCCGCTCTCCTGCACGCATGTGAGCTTGTAGTCCGCAAACGCTTCATCCATCAAGGCGAAACTGTCCTCCCACATATTCGGATCGGCGAGAACTACCCCCACATATCTCGTGCCGTCGCGCTCCGCCGCGCTGACAAGGCATTTCCCCGCGGCTTTTGTATAGCCTGTTTTTACTCCTATTCCTCCGTCGTACATAGTGAGCATTTTATTCCGCGTGCGCAGATACCGCGCCGGAGAATCGTCATCGGCGGGCAGGTCCATACTCTTGGTCGATACTATCCGTGCAAAGTCCTGATTTTTCAAAGCGTATGCCGCTATTTTAGCCAAATCCGACGCCGTAGTATAATGTCCCTCCGCCGGCAGACCATGCGGATTTACGAAATGAGTGCTTTCCGCGCCTATTTCCTGCGCTTTCTGATTCATCAAAGCGGCAAACTGCTCTATGCCGCCTGCTATATGATACGCCAAAGCCGCGGCAGCGTCATTTCCCGAAGACATCATAAGCCCATAGAGCAAATCGCTTACGGTGAGAGTTTCGCCCGCACTCAGATACATAGACGTTCCCTCCAGACCTGCCGCCGCAGGATCTACAGTTACTATCTCGTCCAAAGAGCACCTCTCCAGCGCAACGAGACAGGTCATCACTTTTGTAGTACTCGCCATAGGCAGTTTTTCTTCGGCATTTTTAGAAAACAAAACTCTGCCCGTCTCTCCGTCCACTACTGCATACGCCTGCGCGGACGTCGAGGGCGCCGCCAATGCCGTACAAGGAAAAAGCGCCAGCAGCAGAGCCGCCGCCAGCGCCGCTGTTTTACGCCTCACTGTTCTTGTTCTCCTCGTCCGAGCTTTCTTTATTTTTGTTCTTAGCTCCGCTCTTGTTCTGTTTCTCCGCTCCGCATTCTTTAAACATATTTTTCAGCTCGCAAAGCACAGCCGGCGTATGCTCCAAAACCTTGTCCAAAGTTCCTCTATGCGCCGTGCAGAGCAGCTTGCAGCCGTCCTTGTTCGCTACCATAAAAGCCACGGGCGTTATACCCACGCCGGATGCACTTCCGCCGGCGAAGGGCTTTTCTATTTCCGGCTGCTTGCCGCAGCTATACTCTCCGCCTCCCGTGACGAAGCCGAAGCACACCTTGGAAATCGGGATTATAGTGCTTCCGTCAGGCGTTACAAAAGGCTCGCCGACTACCGTATTGACGTCCACCATTTCCTTCAGCTCACCCATGGTTGTTTTCAGAACTGTTTCTATCGGGTTCATTGTTTTCTTCTCCTTTTCAGCTTTTGCTTTTTATTGCTCTTTTGAAGAGTTTACAGATAATATTCCAAGGCCTGAGCCAAAATATACAACGTCCTTTTATTTGAAATACCCACGGCGCGTCGCACGGCAGAATCTCCAGCCGGCTTTCCCCCGGCAAATGCGGAGATATGGCAGACGCCGCCGCTCTCATAACTCCGCAAAGCATACATGATACGGCTATATTCTCCGCACCCAGCACTATGCTCGCATCTATAAACCGAAGCTCAGGCATGAATGCAGTATAATCTATTTTTTTACTTCTTTTTTTGTTGATTATACTCTTGAGGGAAAAAGAATATATACGCTTAAATGCCCCGCCGCGTTTAACAAGCACAATCTCCGGACGTATATATCTTCTCAGATGCAAATATACAGTTTTTTTCAACGCGGGCAGTCCGAATACTTTGAGCCTTATTGTAAAAAAGCGCTTTCTGCATGATTTTATTTCTATTATTATAGGAGCAGCCATCAGCGCCGCTAAAAGCGCGGCTGTCATCAGCACCCAGAGCATATATCTCCCCTTTCACAGATTTGCCTTTATTTTCCCCTAAACGCTCACACTCTATTCCCCCCGCTCCGCCTTGCAAAAGCTATATCTATGCGATATAATAGTCCTAATATTTGAAAGGACTCACACTATAGTTGATTAACTTAATTTCTATGTTTAACGAAAGTCCTCAGATGGCTCTCATATATCTGATTTCGACTTTCCTCGCATGTTGTATCGCAATATCTTTCCACGAATGGGCGCACGCTTTTGTCGCATACAAGCTCGGAGACCCGACGGCGAAAAATATGGGACGCATGTCCCTCGATCCGATGAAGCACATGGACCCCATCGGTATGATACTTTTTGTAATTCTCGGCATAGGCTGGGCAAAGCCGGTGATTGTCAATTCGCGAAATCTCAAAAATTTCCGCCGCGACGACGTACTTATATCGCTCGCCGGGCCTGTAACTAACCTGATACTTTCGTTTATATTCTATGGGCTGTATGTCCTCGCCGCCAATATATTTATAAGCTCCGGCTCTCTGACCTCGAGCAGCATTCTCCCATATGCGATAGTTCAGTTGTTCTATATAGTTTTTCAGCTAAACATAGTTCTTGCTGTGTTCAACGTACTGCCTATCCCGCCTCTGGACGGCTTCCATGTTGTATCCAGTCTGTTCATTCGCAAAAACTATCCCGTAGTCGCCTTTCTGCAAAAGTACGGCTTCATCATTCTGATAATACTGATATTCTCCGGAGCCATCAGCGCAGTAATCTCCCCTATAATCAACGGTCTCGCAGGGGTGTATTCCGCTTTCTACGGATTGTTCATGTAGCATGGACGTATTATCATACAAGCTATCATGCTTCGAAGGACCTCTCGATCTGCTCCTGCATCTGATAAGCAAGGCAAAGGTAGATATAACGGAGGTATTCGTATCCGAAGTCACAGAGCAATACCTCAAAATAGTCGGACAAGCGCAGGATATAGATATGGACTCTGCGAGCGAGTTCCTTCAGATGGCGGCTACTCTGCTGCTCATCAAATCCCGCGCGCTGCTCCCTTCGGAAAAAGAGCAGGAAGCCCTCGAGGAGGATAAGCGTGATATTATGGAGCGTCTGGCCGAATACCGCGCTTTCAAAGAAGCCGGCGAGCATCTTTCCGAGCTTCAAAAATCCGAACTGGGCGTAGTCTACAAGCTCCCGGAGGATATACCTCCCTTCGAGGATTACAAGCCCATGTTTGCCAACGCCACTGTCCAGGCTCTGAGCAAGGCCTATATCCGCGCTTTGCGCAGGCTGGAAAAGCGCAAGCCGGATTCTCCGCCTACAGTGCAGATTGTAAGCGACAGCTTTTCTCTCCGCAGACAGACTCAGCTCATACTGACCGCACTCAGCCACGGAGATACGACCTTCGACGCTCTTCTCTCGGCGTCTCCGACCCGCGAAGAAATTTCCGTCACGTTTCTCGCGCTGCTTGAGCTGCTGCACATGGGCACCATAGAGCTGGCTCAAAACGACATATTCGGAGAAATCACTATAAGCATGAATATAAACGCCAAAGCAGGGAGGGGCGCATGAACAAAGAAGAAATACTTGGCAGAGTTGAAAACATACTCTTCGCAGCGGGCGATTCTTTTGAGATCTCCAGACTCGCAGAGCTACTAAACATATCCTTGCCCGAGCTGAACGATATGCTCGATGAGGATATACGACGCCGGGAGCAGGGGCATGGACTTCTTATACGCCGGTTCGACGGGAAAGTTCAGCTCAGCACACGGCAAGAGCTTTCCAAGCTGCTGTTTATGGCTCTGGGCAAAAAGAGCGACGAAGAGCTCACCCGCGCCGCTCTCGAAACTTTGGCTATAATAGCGTACCGCCAGCCTATAACACGAGCGGCTATAGAAGAAATACGCGGAGTCGGCTCGCAGAGTATGCTGAACGCTCTGGAAAACAAGGGGCTGATATGCGAAGCCGGGCGCAAAGACACCCTCGGCCATCCGATACTCTACGCTACTACAGAAGAATTCCTGCGTCATTTCGGCATTTCTTCACTCGACGAGCTGCCGCAAAACGAGCTTGTGACTCAGCCTGTTATGGACAATTACTGAAACTCAGGAGAGATTAACTCTCTCTTTTTTTGCGTCCGAATCCGCATCAGCGCAGATACACTTTTCTGCTCAACCGTGGTATAATGTGATATAATATACCCTGTAACGGCGAAACAATGCCGAAAAGAAAGGTAAAAGGAATATGCTTGAAATATTAATTATCGCCGCCTCCATAGTTTTGGATCAATTAACCAAATACTGGATAACCTGCGGCGCTCTGCCTCAGGGCGAGATAATCCCGGGGATCATAAACTTTACATACGCTGAAAACACCGGCTCCGCGTTCGGAGCTTTCTCAAACGGAACTCTCGTCCTCACTATAATATCAGCTCTGCTCGCGGTGGTTATGGCAGTATTACTCATAAAATACCGCAAAAAGGCCGGCAAATTAGCCTCTGTGGCTCTTTCAATGATAATCGGCGGAGCAATAGGAAATCTGATCGACCGAGCATTACAAGGATTTGTGACTGACTTTATAGAATTCGATTTTGTACGCTTTGCCATTTTCAATGTCGCCGACTGCTTTGTTGTTATCGGTGTAATATTGCTTATGAT
>UQXU01000069.1 GCA_900545085.1 uncultured Eubacteriales bacterium | reverse complement strand
TAGGCGCGAAAAACGTCTGAGAATTTGAATATTGCCATAGAAAGGACAAAGCGAAATGAATCTCAAAAAAGAAATACTGGATATTCTAGTAAAAGACGCCAAACTATCCAACGAAAACATCGCCGCGATGACCGGCACAACGGCAGCGGCAGTAGAGGCCGCCATCGCCGAGATGGAGGCGGACAAGACTATCCTGCGCTATGCCGCTATGGTCAACACAGAAAAAGACGAAAACGCATGGGCTGAGGCTTTTATCGAGCTGAAAGTTGCGCCGCAGAAGGAATTCGGATATGAGGATATCGCACGCAGAATATACATGTTCCATGAAGTTCAGGATATGTATCTTATGAGCGGCAGCTCCGATCTCACAATCCGCGTAACAGCTCCCACGATGAAAGAAATTTTTAAATTCGTTTGGGAAAAGGTCGCTGTACTCGATGGAGTGACTAACACAGAAACACGCTTCGTAATGCGCAAGTATAAGCAGTACGGCGAGGTTCTCGTTGAAAGCGAGAAAGAGAACAGATTGGTGGTGACACCGTGAGTATGCAGAATTTTGTAGCTAAACATATAGATGCAGTTCCGCCGTCAGGTATCAGAAAGTTCTTCGATATAGCAAGTACGATGAAGGATGCTATATCTCTTGGCGTTGGTGAGCCCGATTTTATAACTCCCTGGAATGTTCGCGAAGCGGCGATAACGAGCCTGGAGAAAGGACATACGCATTATACCTCCAACCATGGAATGCCCGAGCTGCGTGAAGTTGTGGATGAGTATCTTGCTGAGAGATATAATACGCATTATAGTATAGACCAGACGATGATAACAGTAGGCGCGAGCGAGGCTCTGGATTTGGCATTCCGCGCCATAATTGATCCGGGCGATGAGATACTCGTTCCGGCTCCCAGTTACGTATCTTATCAGCCGGGCGTTGCGTTCGCAGGCGGAGTTCCTGTGGCTATGGACACTTTGGAGGAGAATAATTTTGCTCTTACTCCCGAGAATATCGAAAGCGCAATAACGCCCAAAACAAAGGCGATAGTAATGCCTTACCCCAACAATCCGACAGGTGCTATAATGACAAAAGAGCAGCTCGAGGAGGTTAGAAAGGTAGTAGAAAAGCACAACCTGCTTGTGATTGCGGACGAGATATATTCTGAGCTGACCTATGGAAGCCGACATGTATCCATCGCGGAAGGTTTTGAAGAACGTACCGTTCTCATTAACGGATTCTCCAAAGCATTCGCTATGACGGGCTGGCGTTTGGGGTATGCCTGCGGTCCTAAGGCGATAATAGACGCCATGGTAAAAATACATCAGTACTCCATGCTCTGCGCTCCTATAATGAGCCAGTATGCAGGTCTGGAAGCTTTGAAATATGAGATGAGCACCGGATACCGTCAGATAGGAGAGATGGTATCGAGCTATAATAAGCGCCGCATGTTCATACTTGATGGAATGCGCGAGGCAGGGCTTACATGCTTCGAACCCAAGGGTGCGTTCTATCTTTTCCCGAATATTACGTCTACAGGTCTGAGCAGTGAAGAATTCTGTGAGAAGCTGCTCGCAGCTAAGAAAATAGCATGCGTACCGGGCAGTGCTTTCGGCGAGGCCGGCGAAGGCTATATCCGCTGCTCTTATGCGTCGTCTATGACGAACATAATGGAAGCGGTAAAACGTATTGGCGAATTTATTCAAGAATTGAAATAAAGCATTAGTAGTGATCTTCTTTGAGCGTGCCGAAAGGCGCGCTCATTTTATAGCACAGAGTATTTAAAAAAATATTTAGGAGAGCATATGTTTAATATAGTATTGGTGGAACCGGAGATACCTCAGAATACCGGAAATATAGCGCGGACCTGCGCGGTGACGGGGGCGTCGCTGCATCTCATAGAGCCGCTGGGCTTCAGTTTAGATGAAAAACATTTAAAGCGCGCGGGCTTGGATTATTGGGATAAGCTTAATATTTCAATATATAAAGATTTATATGACTTTTACAACAAAAACCCAAATGCGGAATGCTATTATTTCTCAACCAAAGCGGAAAAGAAATACACTGATGTAGCTTATCCGGACGGAGCGTTTCTTTTTTTCGGAAAAGAGACTAAAGGGCTGCCGGAATCAATAATCTATGGCAATCCGGAAAGAGCGGTACGTATTCCCATGGGAAACGGTCTGAGATCTTTGAATCTGTCGAACAGCGTGGCTATAGCAGTATATGAAGCTCTTCGTCAGAAAGATTTTGCGAATCTTATTTAAAAATTAGCTGCAAATTTCACGTCTATGACAAAAAAACAGTTGTACTGCCGTCAATATTGAGTATAATAATATGAGGACGGGCTTTTTTCAGCCTTTCTGATGTCATTTCCTGCTTAAAAACTTTAATATGGAATTTAAATTTGAAGGAGAACGGTATGAAGAAGACTATAAAGGACGTAGTTGTGGACTCAAAGCGCGTGCTCGTGCGCGTAGATTTCAACGTGCCTCTGGGTGAAGGCGGCGACGTCGCGGATGAGACGAGAATCGTAGCAGCGCTTCCTACTATACAATATCTGATAGATCACAACGCCAAGGTTGTGCTGTGTTCTCATCTTGGCAGACCGAAAGGCGAGGTAAAACCGGAATTTTCTCTCGCTCCCGTAGCTAAGCGTCTGGCGCGTATGATAAACACAGATCTTAGCTTTGTTTCCGAATGCGTAGGCCCCGAGGTGGAAAAAGCGGTAAACGATCTGAAGGATGGAGAAGTAATTCTGCTCGAAAATCTGCGCTTCCATAATGAAGAAACGAAAAACGATCCTGAGTTCGCTAAGAAGCTTGCAGCTCTTTGTGATATATATGTAAACGATGCGTTCGGCACAGCTCATCGTGCTCACGCTTCTACAGAAGGCATTACACATTATGTGGACGAATGCGTAGCGGGATTCCTGATGGAGAAGGAAATTGCATTCCTCGGAGATGCGCTGGAGAATCCGGCGCGGCCCTTTGTGACTGTGCTCGGAGGCGCGAAGATTGCTGATAAGATACCTGTTATTGAAAATCTATTCAATAAAGTTGATTGCCTGATAATAGGAGGAGGAATGGCAAACACCTTCCTGGCGGCTCAAGGGTTCAAGCTCGGCAAGTCTCTTGTAGATAAAGACAGCATAGAGCTTGCGAATCAGCTAATGGATAAAGCTCGCCTGACGGGCGTAAAAATGATGTTCCCGAGCGACTGCGTAGCGGCTAAGGAAATAAGTATGGATGCAAAAACCAAGCTGCTCCCCATCGAGGATATCCCCGAAGATATGATGAGTCTGGATATCGGCGTTGCGACACAGATGGTTTTCGCAAATGAGCTTATGGGAGCTAAGACAATAATTTGGAACGGACCTATGGGCGTGGCTGAGTATCCGCAGTTTGCAGGCGGCACGAAGGCTATCGCAGAGGCTATGAGTCAGGCGCAGGCGATGACCATTGTAGGCGGCGGCGATACGGCGTCCGCGGTCAAAAAGCTGGGCTTCGGCGACAAGATGACGCATATTTCTACAGGCGGCGGCGCTTCGCTTGAATTCCTCGAAGGCAAGAAGCTCCCCGGTGTGGAAGCTTTAAACGACAAATAAGAGGTGTCTTATATGCGTAAACCTCTTATTGCTGGAAACTGGAAAATGAACAAAACGCCGTCTGAGACAGAGAAGCTGCTCAGCGAGCTGAAAGCTATTCCTTTGAATTCAAGCGTTGACATAGTGGTATGCCCTCCCGCAATTTGCATTCCGGCAGCGGCAGAGGTTATTAAAAATACTCCTATTAATCTCGGGGCGCAAAATGTTCACTATGAAAACAGCGGTGCGTTTACCGGTGAGATTTCCGCGGATATGCTTAAAGAAGCGGGCGTAAGCTATGCTATCGTAGGACACAGTGAGCGCAGGCAATATTTCGCAGAAACGGACGAAACAGTAGCGAAACGGGCCTTTGCAGCTTTAAGCTCGGGAATTACTCCGATAATATGCGTTGGTGAAACGCTGGAGCAGCGCGAGCAGGGAAATACAAACAATGTCGTTACGTCTCAGATTCTAACGGCGCTGGAGCCTTTTTCTGCCGAGCAGCTTCCGGAGATAGTGGTGGCGTATGAGCCGATCTGGGCTATAGGTACAGGAAAGACGGCGACTGCTGAGCAGGCCAATGAGACAATCGGCGTTATACGCAGTGCGATAAGAGAAAAGTACGGCGATGCAGCCGATTCGGTGCGCATACTTTACGGAGGCAGCATGAATGCAAAAAATGCAGCCGAACTTAGAAGCATGAGCGAAATAGACGGAGGTCTAATCGGCGGAGCAAGCTTGAAAGCGAAAGATTTCGCAGAGATAATCAACTGTAAATAGAAACAAGAGGGCGATGGACGTGTTTCGTCGCCCTTAACTTTAAAAATACGGTAAATCTGACAATGGCTCTGTTTGTAAAGGAGAAGAATATGAAAAAAGATTTCACCGCTCTTATAATAATGGACGGTTTCGGGGAGCGTGCGGAGAAGGAGGGCAACGCTATAGCGATTGCTGGTACTCCGAGAATAGATGCGTTTAAAAGTGCATATCCTCATACTCTAATCGGCGCGTCCGGTCTGAGCGTAGGTCTGCCTGACGGACAGATGGGCAATTCGGAAGTCGGTCATACGAATATCGGCGCGGGGAGAATTGTATATCAGGAACTAACTCTAATTTCTAAAAAAATAGAAGACGGCGTGTTTTTTAAAAATGAAGAGCTGTTAGCCGCAATGAATAATGCCAAAGGCGGAGCTCTGCATCTTATGGGCTTGCTTTCGGACGGAGGAGTTCACAGCCACATAGACCATCTTATCGCGCTGATACGCATGGCCGCTCAGGAGGGAGTAAAAAACGTATATGTTCATTGCTTTATGGATGGCAGAGATACGCCGCCCACGAGCGGAAAAGGCTATATAGAGCAGCTGGAGCAGCAGATGAACGCAATAGGCACGGGTGAGATAGCTACTGTATCCGGTAGATACTATGCTATGGACAGAGATAACCGCTGGGAGAGAGTTGAAAAGGCGTATCGCTGCATAGCTCTCGGAGAGGGCAACACGGCGGGCAGCGCCGTCGAGGCTATGCAGGCTTCTTACGACGCAGATATTACGGATGAGTTTGTAATCCCTACGGTTATAATGGAAGACGGAGAACCGACTGCCAAAATCAAGAGCGGAGATTCTATTGTGTTCTTCAATTTCAGACCTGATAGAGCGAGAGAATTGACGAGAGTGTTTACGTCTGAGGAATTTGATGGCTTTGAGCGAAAATATTTTCCTGTTCATTACGTCTGCATGACGCAGTATGACGCCACGTTTGAGAATGTGAGCGTTGCGTTTAAGCCGCAGTCATTGAGCAATACGTTTGGAGAATATATAAGCAGTCTCGGATTGAAACAGTTTAGAATTGCTGAAACAGAGAAATATGCTCATGTTACGTTTTTCTTTAACGGCGGAGTAGAGCAGCCATACGAAGGTGAGGATAGATTTTTGATTCCCTCTCCAAAAGTAGCAACCTATGACCTCAAGCCGGAGATGAGCGCGTATGAGGTTACGGAAAAAGCAGTAAAAGAGATCGAAAGCGGAGACTACGACGTCATGATCTTGAATTTTGCAAACTCTGACATGGTAGGTCATACGGGAGTTATGGATGCGGCGGTGAAAGCGGTCCGCGTTGTGGATGAATGCGTAGGTAAGGTGGTGGACGCCGTTCTGCGGGTGAATGGACAAGCGATAGTGACGGCTGATCACGGAAACTCAGACATGATGATAGATCCGGCGACGCATGAACCTTTCACTGCGCATACGACAAATCCCGTTCCGGTCATAATCATAGGTGAAAAAACAAAAGAAAAAACTCTTCGTTCCGGTGGGGTTTTGGCAGATCTTGCGCCTACGATGCTGGATCTCATGGGTCTGCCCAAGCCGGAAGAAATGACGGGAAGCTCTCTGCTGGTTTGATATCGAAATATCATGAATTAATATATGTCGTGGTTGAAACGCGGGGAGCTATGTGATATAATCTAAATATAACAAGAGGATAGTTTAACAGCTAATAATCCGCCTCTTTAGGCAAAACTATGAATAAGTGAGGAAATAAGTCAATGATTGAGTTAATTTATGGTAAGAAGGGCAGTGGCAAAACCAAAAGACTTCTGGACATGGTAAACGCAGAGGTAGAAACAGCGAAAGGCGACGTAGTTTTTATCGACGATGATAAACGCTATATGTATGACGTTAAGCGCGAGATTCGTTTTGTAGATACCAGCGAATACGGCATTGAAGGCGTTGACAGACTGTACGGTCTTATTTGCGGTATGCTGGCGCAGAACTTCGATATCACTGCGATTTATATTGACGCTTTCCTGAAAATCATAGGAAAGAAGCCGGAAGAGTTGGAAGAATTCATGGACGGCATTAAAAAGCTTCACAAGGACACAGGCTGCAAGTTTATCTTCATTGTCAGCGCGGACGAAAAAGAGGCTCCCGCTTTCCTGAAAGAATATATTGTCTAGTTTAGTTAGACCACAAAATACGAGATGCCCGCCAAAGAGCTTGCTCTTCGGCGGGCATTTTGTGCATAAATACTCTTGACACAATACTAAGTTAATGCTATATTTGATAGTAGTATAAATGACAAGTAAATATTTAAAGAGCACGATGTGTTCTTAACATTAAACTTAGTTGAAATGGAGAGAGAAACATGGCTAAGAAATTTGGACGTATTTTACTTCCTGTCGTTCTTTTGATGTCCGCGGTTGCAGTATTCTCGTCCTGCTCGGGCGGCTCTGCGTCTGTTTCGCCGAGCGAAAGCGATAATGCGGCAAACCAGACCTCGGAGAATGCGTCATCCGACAGCGAGACAGAGGTTCAGGTTTTCATAGCGGCGAGTCTTGAAAACGCTTTTCAGGAGATAATACCGCTTTATAATGAAAGCAATCCCAATGTTAAGATAACATACAATGCGGATAGCTCCGGAACGCTTCTGACTCAGATTCAGGAGGGCTACGCCTGCGATATTTTCTTTTCAGCGGCGACGGCTCAGGTAGATACGCTGGAAAGCGAAAATCTTGCGATAGAAGGCACGCGCGTAGATATGCTGGCTAACAAAGTTTGCCTAATAACCGCTAAGAACAGCGGGACAAAGGTAACGGGAATGGCAAATCTAAAAGATGCCGAGAATATGGCTCTGGCAGACGGAAGTGTGCCTGTAGGAAAATATACTCGAAAAGCTCTGATGGAGCTGGGCTATATCGAAAAGACAGAAGATGCGGCGAGCATAACGACACAGCAGATATCCGACGCTCTCGGAATTGAGATAAACGAATGCGGAAACGTATCTAAAGTTAAGGAGGCCGTGAAGGAAGGCGCTAATGAAGTCGGAACAGTCTACTATTCAGATGCTTATTCAGTAAAAGACGATGTAGACATAATCGAAGAGCTGGATACTTCCGTAACGGGAGATATTATATATCCGATGATTCGTGTGCAAAATAAAGAAGCCACCGATGAGGTTACGGCCGCTGCCGATGATTTCTACGCTTTCCTTCAGACGGATGAAGTAAAAGCTATATTTGAGAAGTATATGTTCATTGTTAATAAATGATAAATAAACTACGTACGCTCTGCGCCGCTCTGTGATTCAGAGGCGGCGCTTTTCAGCCTAAAGAGAGAACATTAGAGGAAAAAATATGTGGGATGTAATTCAAAATTTGGACTGGAGCCCTTTGTGGATAACTCTTAAAACAGGTATAGTGGCGACTGTAGTTTGCTTTTTTCTCGGGCTTTGGGCTGCGGCGAGAGTCCATCGTGCGAGACCGAAGGTACGCGCCGTTGTGGATGGAGTGCTCACGCTTCCAATGGTTTTGCCGCCGACTGTTGCAGGGTTCTTTTTGCTGCTGCTTTTTTCTCTGCGCAGACCGTTCGGAGCGTTTTTATATGATGCGTTTGATTTTAAAGTTGTGCAGACATGGCTGGGCTGTGTTATAGCAGCGTCCGTAATTTCTTTTCCGTTGATGTATCGCAATGCCAGAGCCGCTCTGGAGCAGGTTCCGTCTGATTTGCTGGATGCAGGCAGAACACTCGGCATGAGTGAAATGCGTATATTCTGGAAAATAACAGTGCCGTGCGCCGCTCCGGGAATAGCTTCGGGAACTATACTTACATTTGCAAGAGCGATAGGCGAATATGGAGCAACATCAATGCTCGCGGGGAATATAGCCGGGAAAACCGGAACTATATCTCAAAAAATTGCTCAGGTAATACAGAACGGCGATTATATGACGGCGGGAATATGGGTTATAATTGTAATAATTATAGCTCTGGTTGTCATCATAGCCATGAATTTAATCACGGGCAGAGAGAGGAAAAAGTGACATGCTGGAGGTATGTATAAAAAAGAAGCTGCGGAGCTTCGATTTGAATGTGAACTTTACAGCAGGGGAGGAAACTATGGCTCTTTTGGGAGCTTCGGGCAGCGGAAAGAGCATGACGCTGAAATGTATCGCGGGGATAGAGAGACCTGATAGCGGAAAAATTGTGCTGAACGGGAGAGTTCTGTTTGATTCGGAAAGGCGTATAAATTTGTCTCCGCAAAAGCGCAAGGTGGGATATCTGTTTCAACAGTATGCTCTGTTTCCGAATATGACCGTGCTGCAAAATATAGCAGAAGGCGTCAGAAAAGGAAATAAAAAAGAACGGGAGCGGACAGCATCGGAGCAGATAGAGAGGCTGGGGCTATCCGGGCTGGAGAATGCAAAACCGGCGCGGCTTTCCGGAGGTCAGCAGCAAAGGGTTGCTCTGGCGCGTATACTCGTGAGCGAACCTGAGCTTTTGCTGCTGGACGAGCCTCTTTCTGCGTTGGATGATATGATGAGATGGCAGGTTGAGCTGAATTTGGCGCAAACATTAGAAAAATATAGAAAAACTACGATTTTTGTATCGCACAGCAGAGATGAGGTATACAGACTTTGCGAATTTGCATGTGTAATATCGGACGGAGTAATGATGCCAAAGATTAATGTTAAGCGTCTTTTCGATTCCCCCAAGACTCGAGTAGAATGCGAGCTTTCGGGATGCAAGAATTTCTCACGAATGAGCGCAGTGGATGAGACTCACATTTTAGCTGAGGACTGGGGGATGACGTTTGCTGTAGAATGCAGCAGATGCGAGTGCAGCTACGTAGGCGTCCGTTCTCATTATATTCTGCCTGCGGAGGAACCGGGAGAGAACACATTCCTGCTGGAGATAACTCGAGTGGTAGAAGATGTTTTTTCTGTTGTTCTGCTGGCGAAAGCCGGAGAAAACACGGCGGAGCTGCGGATAGAATTGCCCAAAGACAAAAAATACACCGTCGGAGAGCGCAAACTATTTAAAATTGATGCAAAATATGTTCTCCA
>UQXU01000068.1 GCA_900545085.1 uncultured Eubacteriales bacterium | reverse complement strand
CCGTGACAAGCCACATAAACAGTGATTAATATTTGTTAAAGAAGGATAAAAATGCTAGATTTATTAAAAAATCACATACCGACTATTATAGGGATGGATGAATGCAATAAATTCGCCGTATCAATCATGCTTCTTGAAAACAATTCCGACTATGACGTTTTATTTGAAGTCCGTTCTTCAAAAATAAACAGACAGCCCGGCGACATATGCCTCCCGGGCGGAATGCTCGAAAAAAACGAAGCACCGGAAGAAGCCGCTCTGCGCGAAGCATCTGAAGAACTGCAAATACCTACATCGGATATGGAGATAATTACACCGTTAGACATTCTGATTGGAACCGGCACGATCGTGTATACATACGCAGTTAAGCTAAACAATTACAACGGCAGTTACAGCAAAAGCGAAGTCGCAGAAACATTTACTGTTCCGCTATCATTTTTCTTAAATACAGAACCTGAGATTTATTACACTACTACGCAAACAATACCGGATAAGGATTTCCCATTTGATAAAATATACGGCGGTAAAAATTACGACTGGCGCAAAGCCAGAACTCCAATATATTTTTACATTTATAAAAACAGAGTGATATGGGGGATGACTGCTAAAATTATGCGTTCTTTCTCCGGTATTTATAAAAGTGTATTAGAAAATAAAATTTAATTTATAAGCTAGTTATATTCTTCTCCGTCTCAAAAGGCTACGGATTGCATTTCATTCTTTTACACTGCGAGCAAGATTATTTACAAACAAAAGACCATTGATTAAATCAATGGTCTTTTTGTATTTCTTATTTTTCGGAAAGCAGCTCCAGTTTTTTCTTCGCTTCGTCCGGAGGATATGTTTTTACAACGCCGCTGACAACATCATAGCCAAGCTTTGGCAAAAACGCTGCTGCAAACGCATACGACTCATTCAGATGCTCTTTGCACTTACTCTCATCTGCCTCGAGCGTCTCTACACACTTTTCTCTGAATATGCTGACCGCTCTGTTTAAAAGTTCTAAACTCTCAAGGAGTCTGTCCGCTATAAGCGGCAAGAAGGCATTCAGCTCAAATTCACCATGCGCAGCGGCCATAGTTATCGCTGCGTCGTTTGCAATTACCTGAATTGCACACTGAATCACCATTTCAGGTACTACGGGGTTTACCTTCCCGGGCATAATGCTGCTCCCTTGTTGGAGAGACTTTATTTTCAGTTCTCTTAATCCTCCATGAGGTCCGGAATTCATAAGCCTTATGTCGTTAGCGATTTTCATCATATTAACAGTCAACGCTTTTAAAAGGCCTGAAACTTCTACGAACACATCGTTATTTTGAGTCAAATCCATAGGATATTCCGCGGCGGCTAAGCCAAAGCCGGTAAGTCTCCGAAGCTCTTCTATAACGCCAAATCTGTATTTTCTATCAGCTCCGCCGGAAAGCCCTACCGCCGTTCCGCCTATATTCACCTGGCGTAGTCTTTCCTCCACTTTGTATATTCTCCATCTGTCTCTCGCTATGGCTTGAGCGTATGCTCCAAATTCTTCGCCTAATGTTATCGGAACTGCATCCATCAATTCCGTGCGCCCAATCTTTTCAACAGTCTGCCATTCATTTTCTTTCTCTTGAAGAGACGTCTGAAGTTTAGAACACTCGTCTGATAGAAGTCTGAGTCTGCGTATCGCTGCTATTCTCAGCGCCGTAGGACAAACATCGTTTGTAGATTGCCCTCTGTTTACGTCATCCAGAGGATGAATTATATCATACCGTCCTTTGGCTTCCCCCATATCTTCCAAAGCGAGATTGGCCAGCACTTCGTTGACATTCATATTAGTTGAAGTTCCTGCGCCTCCCTGCAGAGCTTGAATCGGGAAACTGTCTTCAAAGCCGCCTGCGAGTATTTTATCGCAGGCTCTTACTATCGCTGACTCTACATCTGCTCTTTCAGGATTAAGTCTGCGATACGTAATTGCCGCCGCTTTTTTAACCGTAACTATCGCTTCTATAAGCTCCCATCTCACAGAACGCTGATTCAAATCAAAATTTTCCTTTGCGCGCAGCGTGTTTATGCCGTAAAGTATATCGTCTCCAAGCTCGCGCTCTCCCAGAGCATCGCGTTCTCTTCTCATACTTTAATCCTCCAGCTCTGCCAGCAAATGCGGAAATATCTCTATCGTACGTTTCAAAATCCCCTGCATATATGCAATAGTAATACCGTAATTCGTTATGGGTACGCCTTGGTCCTGCGCACATTTCATTCTATATCGCACTTCCCTTTCGTTCAGCATACATCCTCCGCAATGGATTACCATAGCATACCTGGATAAATCCTCCGGAAACTCGCGTCCGGATGATGTTTCTATATTCAGCTTTTTCCCGGTATAGTTTCTCAGCCAGCGCGGGATTTTCACGCTGCCGATGTCATCGCATTGACGATGATGCGTACATCCCTCTGAAATCAAAACCGTATCGCCGTCCTTTAACTTCTCCACGGCGGCCACACCGCGCACGGCCTCGTCCAGCAAGCCTTTATATCTGGCCATGAGAATTGAAAATGACGTAAGCGGTATATCCGGCGGCACATCAGCGGAAACCTTAGCAAACACCTGACTGTCTGTTATCACCAAAGCAGGACGTGTCCCCAGCTTTTCCAACGTCTCCTGAAGCTCATATTCTTTAACGCACAGCGCGCAGGCGTCTGCTTCAAGCACATCACGAATAACCTGCTGCTGAGGTAAAATCAGTCTGCCTTTTGGAGCCGCCTTATCTATCGGGATGACTAAAACTACTATATCCGCAGGGTGAATCAAGTCGCCGATCAGCCGAAATTTTTCCTCCTGTGTCCTGCCTAGAAGCGCTATCTGTTCTTTGAGCTTATTTAAATTTGTCTTTTCAATAGCGCTGACATATATTTCGTTATCCGAACATGCAGGCAGCTTTTCCAGAAGATCGCACTTGTTCCAGGCTATAATATAAGGTATATTCTTCTGATTAAATATGTCTATCAGCTCTCTGTCACATTCTTTCATGCCCTCTGCGCTGTCTACAACTAAAACGGCGACGTCAGTTCTGTTCAATACCTGCTTAGTTTTTTTAACACGAAGCTCGCCCAGAGCGCCTTCATCATCAAATCCGGGAGTATCTATAATGAGAACAGGACCCATTGGCAAAAGCTCCATAGCCTTACTCACCGGATCTGTAGTTGTGCCGCGCGTATCTGATACCACAGCCAGCTCCTGACCCGTAACTGCGTTCACTACGCTCGATTTTCCTGCGTTTCTCCGACCGAAAAAGCCTATATGTATTCTCTCGCCAGAAGGCGTGTCATTCAGTCCCATCATTATCCTCCTTCATTAATTCTATTAAATCAGGCATACTTTTCCAAAAGACTCTGCCCGAGAAAGCCTCGTGCGGAAGCGGATAAAACGCACTTCCGCTGCTCAATATCGGCTTATACAGCGGATCTGCTATAACCGCCCTTGCGTCTTTCAACTGCTCCTGAGCCTGCTCTTCTCCTATAGCTCGTAAAGCCCCGGCGGGTAAGCACTCGTCATCTGCTTCCAAAGGACATATTGTCCTTACATTTACACCATATTTCGCTTTGACCGCTTCTGCAAGGGAACCGCATGTCACTGGTTCTCCTATAATCACAGCGTCATAGTTATCCTGCTCATTTCGCTCAGCATACGGAGATATATTCGCGCCCGTTTCTACCGCTTTTTCCATCGCCGCAATGAGCTCATCCGTAAATTTCCCAATCGGAGTACCTACAACATACGGCGTGCCGCACGTCTCTCTAAGCACACGAGCAGCCTCGTATCCTACGGATGAGACCACCAGATTCACCGCAGCCTCTCCTGCGCGAGCGAGCGTTTCAAGCTTATCTCCCATAGCCCAGCATGAGACTACATCCCACCCGTTCTTCATCAGAACGTCCCTCATAGCTTTTTGGGAGCTCTCCTTTGTAAAATCAAGAGGCGTCACTCCGAGCAGATTTACACTCCTCCTGTTTGTGCATTTTAGATCTTTTCTGACAAATCGGCGCGCAATCTCGGCCATAGCCTTCCCCGCTCCTGTCACATAATCGTGCATACCGTTAGTAGGCACAAAGAACGACGGTATGCCTGTTCTTTCTTCCAATATTCTTACTATCGCGGAGAAATCCGTGCCGTTCATGTACGGCATAGGAGAACTTGAGAGAGCTATGAATTCGGGCTTAAATTCCTGAGCTGCATACACTATATCGTCTATGAGCTTGTCATCATCTCCCATTATAGCCTCTATCTCTGACAATGCGGAAATAAATATAAGACTGTCCTTGTCATACCATCGTGTCTCGTCATGTGTATTATAAGTAGAATTGCAGCCTGAGGAATCATGCATTATCGTCATTCCTCCCAGCTCATACAAAGCTGAGCACACTCCGGATACATCCGCAGTGTATATAGGTATTATTCGATACGACTGTCTCATACGCAGCTCTCACACCCCAATCCTTTGCGCGGAACTATATCTCTCGTGTCTTTCTCGTTCAGAAAAGCATCTGTCATCAGCTCCGCCATTTTGCAAATTCCATCGAAACCATATAATCCGCCGCCTTCTACCATATTTACAAAATGCGGCGTATTTTCAAACCATGCCGCTTTCTGCCCTATGGCAAGAGTTTTTTCGCCTGCTCCACGCTCAAGAACGCGCATTTTCACCTGAACTGTCGCAGCAAGCTCCAAATCGGGAGCGTTTCTTTTCAGCCATATGAAATCCTGCTCTTCCTCTGTATTAACAGAGTCAAGATAGACGCGAACAACATTAAAGCCGTGCTCTGTCAACAAACGCGCCAAGCCCAAATGCCTTGGATGAACGGTATAATCTATAGCGATTCTCGTTTGACCTATTATTCTATACGCCTCTTTCAACGCAGCTTCACTTTTCTCACGCTCGCTCTGCACGTCAATGCGCTGAATTGAAAGCGCATCCGAGAGCTTGTTGAGGTTTTCTGTTATTTCCTCGCAGCTAAAGCTTGACGGCAGATACATATAACGCCTGTTAAGCCGCTCCGCCGCAGCCCTCGCGCCGTAATCAGCCGCAGGATATACCGCTATAAACATTTCGCTTTCTCCCATAGACATAAATTCAGCAGGAGTGCTGCACGCGGGCAGTTCTTTCAGCTCAACATTTCCGCTATTCAGCAGACGTACAATATCGCTTGTTTCGTCCAGAGCGAAATCGCTTCCCAACAGACTTACAGCGCCTTTGCGCAAGGGCAATGGCGAAAGCGGATCATAAAGGCTTTTTCGCATTTTCTGATCCGGTGTAGCTCCGCTTTTTCGCATTATCGGATCCATAAAACATCGCACAAAGCAAATATCCGGAAAAAGTTTTTCCAGCTCACAGTATATCCTGTCCAAATCGCAGCCTAAAAAATGATGCAGACAGACGGTATAAAGCAGCACAAAAGGCGGCCTTTTTGGAAGCTTGCGAATTACATCCGCCGTACCCTCAATCGTAACCTCCTCTATCTCTCCGTTAATAAAATCTGACTCTTCCAAAATCACAAAGGAAAAGCGATCTGACATATTCATCTCCGCCGCTGTCAAAACCACTCCGCGCATGCAATTAGCCGCGCATACATATATCTGATGAGCTTCCGGAATCAGCATACCTGTGTGAACTATATTCCATGTGCCGTGTACGGGCGCGTTGAACTCCAATCCCGATTTAAACGGTTCGGGAAAGCTTGCATTTGATATGCGCATAACTGCGCCGTCTGAATTAACGGATATTCGTCTCAGCATTTCTCCTCCAAACCGCATATTTTTATCAGCTCATGCGCCAGCTTTCTGTATTCCGCCGCCATATCGCTGTTCGGGAAAGCTTCGATTACAGTCCTGCGGCTTTCTTCCGCTTCAGGCACAAGCTCGCTGAAGCTGAGTGCGCCTATTATCTCCGTACTAAAATCTTCTGCCAATTCCCTGACTTTAGCTTCCTCATTTTTTACGTTTTTTCTGTTCAATATCAGACCGCCCAGCTCAGCATATCCGCGGTTTTTAAATCTATCTACTGCCATAGCGATATTAGCCGCAGCGTGGATAGACATATTCTCACCTGATGTAAGAATAAATACCTTGTCCGCATAGCCGCTTCGCATAGGCATTGTAAATCCTCCGCACACTACATCGCCCAAGACGTCATATAAAACTACATCAGGCTCATACACCTTGTATGCACCTTTGGCCTCCAAAGTCTCGAGAGCTGATATTATGCCTCTCCCCGCGCACCCCAAGCCGGGAGTAGGCCCACCCGCTTCGACACAAAGCACACCGCCATATCCGACTTTGACCATATCTTCCAAAGTAATGTCGTTTTTTCGCACACGAATAAGATCCAGCACGGTATCCGTATGCTCTCCGTGGCGAAGCAGTGTTGTAGAATCCGCTTTTGGATCGCAGCCTATCTGTAAAACCTTAAATCCATTCTCTGCCAGCGCAGCGGCGATATTTGATACCGTTGTTGACTTTCCTACGCCGCCTTTGCCATATACCGCAAGTTTAATCATATTTTTGATCCTCAGTCCGGGTAATAACATTAGAGTATACAGTCTTCGCTGTAACGCCTTTGAGCCTCCCTATTTTACCGGAAAGCGCGCTCGTCACATCCTGCGGAGCGTCTATCGCTACGCTAATTATATTGATGCCTTTGCTTTTATACGGAATGCCCATTCTGCCTATTATAAACTCGCTCGCTTTGTGCAAAAGACTGTTAAGCTCATCCGTTTTCGTGCCTCTCTCTACAATTATGGATATTACTGCAACTCTCGTTTCCATTTATGCCTCCTTCAGCATATTCTCGGCAGCAGCTCGCCGCCGGGCTGCGGAAGAAGCGTCTGCGCTCCTATCTCAGTAGTCATAACTACCTTCCCCGGCTGTTCTGCCGTGACTTCTCCTATTATTGCTGCACTTTTACAATATTCGTTCTGCTTCAAAGCATTTAGAATAGCATCGGCATTTTCTTTAGGTGCAAAAATCACAAGCCTTCCCTCACATGCGAGATACAACGGCTCCAAGCCCAGCATTCCGCATACTCCCCGAACCTCGTCGGCAACAGGTATTGCGGTTGAATCCAGCTTAATACCTACATCGCTTTGCGCCGCAATTTCATAAAGCACCGTGCCTACGCCGCCGCGCGTAGCATCGCGGATTACGTGTACGTCACTCCCCGTATCGAGCACGGCTTCCACCGCACCCCACAGCGGGGCACAGTCGCTCGTCACATCTGCTTCTATGCCGAAATCCTCACGAGCAAGCAGAATAGTGCAGCCGTGACGGCCTATATCTCCGGTTACTATAATAGCATCTCCGGGCTCTGCCTTTGCGCCGGAGGTCTCTACTCCCTCCGCTATCTGACCTACACCGGTAGTAGTTATAAATATCTGATCTACCTGGCCCTTGCCTGCAACTTTCGTATCGCCGGAAACTATCGTTACTCCCGCTTCTTTGGCCGTCTTTTCCATGGAAGCTGCGATTTCTTCCAGCTTGTTCATAGGAAAGCCTTCTTCAATTACAAATGCACAGGATAAATAAAGCGGCTTCGCTCCCATACACGCAAGGTCATTTACCGTTCCGCAAATTGAAAGTTTCCCTATATTTCCTCCCGGAAAAAACGCCGGCGAAACTATAAATCCGTCAGTAGACATAGCCATTTTACCTGTCGGCGCAGGAAGCACCGCAGCATCATCTGCCGTGAGATTCGGATTTGCAAAATGCGCCTTGAATACTTCATCTATAAGCTCGTTCGTCTGTTTTCCGCCGCTTCCATGCGCCAGAGTAATAGTCTTTTCCATGTCAAATGCCTCCATATTGATAATAAGCAGAGCACGCGCCCTCGTTGGAAACCATGCACGCACCTATAGGATGCTGAGGAGTACAGCCTCTGCCGAAAACCTTGCAATCGCTCGGTTTGCATTTGCCCTGGAGTACGTCTCCGCATCTGCAAGCCGGATTGCTCCGTCCTTCTATCCTGCGCATATGAAATTTTTTTCTGGCGTCATACTGCGCGTATTCATCCCTGAGCCGCATGCCCGACTGCGGTATTTCTCCCAGGCCTCTCCATTCTGAATCGCAAGGCTGCATGAGCTTTTCTACAAGCTTTTGAGCGCCGGGGCTTCCCTCTTCTTTTACTACGCGCGGATAACAGTTTACAAAGAACGGTTCGCCCTTTTCAAATTTTGTTATAGCTACTGCTATTGCAGTGAGCAATTCATTAGCTGTAAAGCCTGCCACTACGCCGCTTATGCCTTCGTTTTTAATTTCATCGTAAAGCTTTGTACCCGTTATGGCACACACATGCCCCGGAAACAGAAAAACATCTGCGCTCCCTTTTAAAGCTTCATATGCGCTGGGCATTGTTTTATTAGCAGTCAGAATTGAAAAATTCTCCAGCTTTTCGTCTATAGCGCGCTGCACCGCGAGGCAGCTCGCAGGCGTGGTAGTCTCAAACCCTACGGAGAGAAACACCACCTGCTCATCCGGATTGTTTTTAGCGTATTCCACCGCGTCTATCGGGGAGTAGACTATCTGAGTTTTTGCGCCTTTTGCTCTCGCTCCGGCTAGGCTCATCTCTGTCCCCGGAACTCTCATCAGGTCTCCGAATGTACATACGACAGCTCCCTTATCGACGGCGAGCATAATCGCCTCGTCAATATATCCTACGGGAGTGACGCATACCGGACATCCGGGACCGGATATGAGCTCTATCTGCTCAGGAAGTATCTTACGTATACCCAATCTGAATATCTCGTGCGTATGAGTACCGCATACCTCCATCATTCTTATTTTCGGTCCGGCATACGAGGTTATTATTTCCTTTGCCGTTTTCCTTTTCTGCTGAGACATTAGATCAGCTCCTCCATCAGCTTATCAGTTTCGCTTTCGTCCTCATCCGTTATCTTCGCTATCGCAATACCGGCATGAACCATGACGTAATCGCCGGGTTCCAAATCGTCCAGCAGCTGCGCGGACACCTCTCGTTTTGCACCGAAAGCATCTACCAGAGCCATGCCGTCGCTTATTTTAACAACTTTAGCTGATAATCCTACGCACATTTTAATGTCCTCCTAAATTCGTAACAAAATTTAAAACTTTACAATTTAACCCTATTTTTATTAATAAATCTCATGGCCGCAGCCGCCTGACCCAGCGCAATTCCGCCGTCATTCGGAGGTATCAGGCTATGAGTCAAAACCTTAAACCCCTGTTTCTCAAGTTCAATGACAGTCAGCTTTAGAAGCAGCCCGTTTTGATAGACGCCGCCGCTTAGAGCCGCCGTATCTATGCACGTCAGCTCGCGCGCTCTCACACAAGCCGCAACTATCTGCTCCGCCAGCTTAGCGTGGAAAAAATATGCCAGCTCATCGGCTTCTGCGCCGTTTAATCTAGCCTTGACGATTGCAGCCGCCAAATCGTCTGTCGCTAAGAGCATTTTCCCGTCCGTCTCG